>NZ_CEXQWX010000046.1:0-39199 GCF_982718395.1 Carboxylicivirga sp. | reverse complement strand
TCAACTCTAATGGTATAATCGAAACCTTATTCTCGGCATATACACCCTTTGCAGCATTACTTAATACCTTATTGGATATATCAGAGCCTTGTATAGTGAAATTAAAGCCTGGAGTTGATCTCTTATACTCATTCAATACAATTGAAATGGTATAGGGCTCTTCACCACTAGAACAACCAGCACTCCATACTTTAAATAATCCATTACCATTATGTTGTGGCAGAACCTCATCCCTTAAATAATCAAAATGAATTGGTTCACGAAAAAAGTCTGTTTTGTTTGTCGTTACAACATTCAGAAAATTAAAAATCTCTTTCCTTTGCCCTTCTTTACTAAAGAAGTATTCCTTGTATTCGGAGTAAGAATTCATGTTTAAATCACGAATACGTTTTAATAAACGCCCCTGAAGCATTACTCTTTTTACAGGTGGCATCTTAATGCCATATTCGTTATAGATAAATTCACTAAATGCCTGAAAATCTTTCTCAGATAATTCTGCCTTAAAAGCATCCAGTTCCTGATCTTTATCCTTATTATTGGCTGTAAACATTAACTCTCACCTAACTAACAGCACCTAACACATCGTCAAGGCTCACTATATCTACTTCACTAAAAATCTTATCAACATTCAGAATCATTATTAACTCATCATTTTTCTGGTACGATGACAAGATGTATCCTGGTTTATAATCCGTTTCTATTGTTTTTAATTTAGATTGATCGGCTTCAAAAACATCAGATACTGCATCAACTAAAATGCCAATGGTCATGATTCCTTTTCCACTCCCTTTACTAATATCCAAAACGACGAAACAAGATTGTGGTGTTATTTCAACCTGCCCCAAGTTAAACTTTGCAGCAGTATCAATTACAGGAATAATCTGATCGCGATGATCGGTTACACCTTTTACGTAAGCCATACTCTCAGGTACTGGCTTGGGTTCAACGTATTCTTTTATTTCAACTACTTTTTCGACATGAATACCAAAGCTATTGTCGCCAATAGAAAAAGTAAGGTATGCATTTACATCTTGATTCATCGCTGCTTATTTTTCTATTTCCTGTACTACTTCAACCAGATCAATGATATGTATAAATTCATCGTTTTTTCGGATACTTCCTGCAAAGCTATGAATCAATCCGGTATTTCCGTTTATCACGGATTCTTTTAACTCTCCCTCGTTAATATCAAATACTTCTTTAACCCCATCTACCACGAATCCAATGAGCGAATCTGTTTTATCATCTTCAGACACTACAATTACAGCAGTATCCTGTGCATTTTCAATATTTTCAACCCCCATCATCATTCTCAAATCAGTAATCGGGATAATATTTCCGTGTAGGTTAATGACTCCCAATATGTACTCTTTCGTATTAGGAATCCATGTCACCTTATCCAACTCAAGTATATTTCGAACTTTAAGCGTATCAAAAGCAAATATTTCTTTATTGATCAAAAACGATATAATTGATGTCATCTGTTCCTTCATACTATTGCTTCTTTGTTCGATATTTCTTTGTAGCATTATTGTGGATCAAACGGTTTGTATCAATTACCAGAGCAATCGTTCCGTCACCCATAATAGAAGCACCTGAAATATTTTCCTGTTTTTTCAGGAAGCGACCTAAAGGCTTAACAACTGTTTGATATTCCCCGATTACCTGATCAACCAACAGACCTACTTTTCGATCCTCGAACTTAACCAGTACCAATTGCTCAGTGCCTTTATCGGTCAATTCTGTCTCAAAAGTTTCTCTGAGGTCGATATACGGATATTGCTCATCATCAATGTTAACAACATGATTGAAGGTTTTTCCAAACGAAACTGATTCCAAAGCATAAATCTTCTCAATATTTGCGATTGGGATAACATACTGGTTACTTGCAACCTTAACCAATAATCCATCAATAATCGACAAGGTCATTGGTAGTTCAAGTGTCAGTGTGGTTCCTTTACCAATTTCAGAATCAAGAGACACTTCACCCCTGATCTCACCAATCTTTTTCTTCACCACATCCATACCGACTCCTCGGCCGGAAACATCAGTTACCTCTTCTTTTGTTGAGAAACCACTTAAGAATACAAGCTCAAATATTTCCTTACGAGTCAATTCTGTGTTAGCATCAATAAGACCTTTGGCAATGGCTTTACTTCGAATAAATTCAGGGTCTATCCCCTTACCATCATCCATAACTTCCACCATCACACTGGCGCTTGAATAATAGGCCTTGAACAAAATTGTTCCTTTCGGAGCTTTACCGCTTTTTATCCGTTCGTCAGGCATTTCAATTCCATGATCAACAGCGTTACGTATAATATGTAACAAAGGATCGGTTAAATGCTCGATAATATTTTTATCAAGTTCGATGTCTCCACCTTCAATTATGAAATCAATCTCCTTATTCAGTTCCTTGGATAAGTCGCGAACTAAACGCTGAAAACGCATTAACTCACTTTGGAGTGGAATCAAGCTTATAGAGAATGCATTATCACGAAGCTGACGGCTCAATTTTTGAATATTTTCCGCTAAGGCTAAAACTGCAGGATTACCGTCATTCTCGGCAAAAAGATTTAATTGTGCCTGGATTGTTACCAGCTCACTTACAAGATTAACCAACTCATCAATCTTTGTTGAGTTAACCCTGATGCTTGATATTTTATGCTCTTTTAGCTGAACTTTTCGTTTTGTTTCTTTTTTCTCCTGACTTCCGTTGGCAGATGCTAATGCAATAAGCTCATCTTTGTTTAATAGTTGCTGGTATTCGGCGGCTTTATCTAATTTGTTGGTTATCTCTGCAGATGATAATAAATTTCCACTGCCTATTTCATCAATATTAATTTCGCATTCATCTTCGACAAAAATGAAAACATCTTTAATTTCATTTACCGATTCGCTGGTATTCAATACTACCTGCCAATGACAGTAACTCTTAATCGGGTTAAAATTAACTAATGCCGGCACATTCTCACTAAAAGCCACAACCTTGGCCTCACCCATTGCATAGAGATCATCAAGCAGATAAAATGGGTTTGTACCATTCCTCAAAATCTCCTCGTTGGGCTTAATACTTACAAGAAAAGTCTTAGAACCATCATCATAAACCTGGCTGACACTTGTTTCCTGGACATTCTTATCCTTTGTATCCAACTCAATATTAGATGCACGCTTCAAGCGTTCGATGAAAGCTTGCTGGTTTGCCAACTCATCTTTTTCGCTCGTATCACCAACTTCTAACATGTGCTTTATATAGTCAATCGACTCAAATGTCAGAGATATAATATCGTCGGTGATGCTTAACTGCTTATTTCTAACTAAATCAAAAACTGTTTCGAGGTGATGAGTAAATTCACTCAACTGGTTAAAGCCAAACATCGCTCCACCTCCTTTTAAGGTGTGCATTGCCCTAAAAATACGTTCAATTATTTCACCATTGGACATATCTTTTTCGAGCAGTAACAATGCCTCTTCTAGATCATGTACATTGTCATTTGACTCCTCTATAAATTTTGCCTTAAACTTATCGATCATTTATCTGCGCTTTTAACCGGTAATCGTGTTAAAATATTCTATCAAAATTTTCTGCTCATCATCTGAATTAGGCGAATGTGCCTCCTCTGTAGCAAGAAGTCTTTGAATTATTGAAACAGCTGATTTTGTATTCTCTATCATATTACTACTCACAACAAGCTTATTGTTTTTCACCTCTTTATAAGCCTGCTCTAATGGTATGGCGATTTCAGGCAAAATATTATATCCAACCATAGGAGCAGTTCCCTTAATGTTGTGCATGGTATGTATAACCATTTCAACTGCCTTTGAACTAATGGTATTCGGATTCTTTAACTCTTCTTCGAGAACAGCTAAATTGTCAGATGTTTCTTTAATGAAGATATTCTTAACCCTTCTCATCTTATCTTAAGACGCGAGAAATTGCACTTAGCAGTTTCGCAGGTACAAATGGTTTGATAATCCAACCTGTAGCGCCAGCCTGCTTTGCCTCCATCTTCTTAGAAGCCTGTGATTCTGTTGTTAAGAATAAGATTGGAATATGCTTATATGCATCGATTTCTCTGATCTTTCTGATTAGTCCTAAACCATCAAGGTTTGGCATGTGAAGGTCGGTGATAACAATATCAATCGTTCTACCATCCAGGAATTTTTGTGCATCTTCGCCATCAACACCAACTAATACCTCATACCCTTCATTTTGCAAGGTAAAGTTGACTACTTCGCGGATACTTTCTGAATCATCAACGATGAGAACTGTTTTAGCCATAATTAATTTTTCTAGTTATATATTGCTTAATTAAGTACATAATGAAATCCCGAATTTTTCAGCAACGTTTGAATATCATCACTTAACTCAGAATTAATAATGATTTTTTTACCATTGGCCTTAAGGGTGGTCTTAAGGGTTAACAACAACTGAATAAAGGTTACATCAACACTTTCTGGATTATCAATCTCAATTTGAAGATCCTTATCAACCTTTACGTTGTTTTTAACTTCATCGGTAATCTTTTCAATGTGATTTATAATAAGCTGACCCGAAAAACGAATAATCATCTGCTCAGGCAACTCATTACAAATAACTGAATATGGTAAATTCTCCATTATATGATACTTAGAATTTCTCGTAATTATCCAGATCAAAATCTTTATCAAAGTTCGTAAACGGATTTTCAGGCTGTGGTTGTACCTTATCTTTAGCTTTGGTACCGTTACCATTGCCTTTATCAACTTTGATCTTACTTTTGGTCTTTTCTGCAGCTTTTAACTCTTTTGGCTGAGTTGGTTCAGAACTTACTTTTTTTCTTGGAGCCTTAGCTGCTTGATCAACCCTAAAGTAACTAACTGCCTCATTAAGGTTATCTGCCAAATTCGCTAATTGGTCTGAACTTTGGGTTAGTTCATCTGAAGAAGATGCATTTTCCTGAGTTATCAGATTCAACTGTTGCATGGCCATGTTGATTTGCTCAGCACCAGTTTTTTGCTCCATACTTGCAGCCGAAATTTCTTTGATCAACTGTGTTGTTCTTTCAATATCAGGAACAAGAGCTTTAGATTTTTCACCAGCTTCGGTTGAAACCTTCAATCCGGTAGCCACTAACGAAACAATTTCGTCAGCTGCTGATTTACTACGCTCAGCTAATTTACGCACTTCTGCTGCAACAACAGAGAAGCCTCGTCCATGCTCACCTGCACGTGCCGCTTCAACAGCAGCATTTAAAGCCAAAATATTTGTCTGAAAAGCAATATCACTAATAATCGTGATTTTTTCTGAAACATCCTTCATCACTTTCGCAGCTTGTGATGATAACTCATCTGCAACTGCAACATCCCTAGCTGTTTCAACAGTGATTTTCTCTGTCTGAATCGAATTGTCGGTATTCTGATCGATATTAGCTACCATTTCTTCAATTGAAGTTGATACCTCTTCAGCTGATGCAGCCTGATCAGCTGAACCTTTTGACAATTGCAATGAACTTGACTTTAATTGAGAACTGGAAGTCACCAGATCATCAGCATTAGATTTAATAGCATTAACCGTTTTCTTTAGGTTATCAGCCATTGCAACCAGTGCTTTTGCTAAATCTCCAATTTCATCATTTTGTTCAACATCAACAGTTGCTGTTAAATCACCATCTCCAATTGACTTAGCAAATGTTACTCCTTTATTAAGTGGTGCTACAATTGAATTATAAAGTAAGTAAGCTGTTCCTAAAGCCCCGGCTATAACTAAAAGACTCATTACAATGATCACCCACTGTAATACTGTAAAACTTCTGTTGCTATTAACCAACGCTTCATTTGATGCTTTATCATACTTGGCTTTTAATTCCATTAATTTTGCATCAATCGCATCACATAAATTAATGATTTCGCCACCTTCCTGAACCATTGGCTCAACTTCAAACAGCACCATCGCATCTTCATACGCTTCAAATGAGTTGAGACTACTCATAATGTACTGCTGCCTATTAAATAATGAATCAACTTCACCAAAAGCAAGGTTTAGCTTCTCAACATCTTCTGCATTTCCCTCTTCTGCCCATTCTTTACTCAAGGCAAGCAAGTCACTTTTTAAGGTATTATAATCACCGGAATGCAGCTCTCCCAAACGAACCTTGTCAGGTGTTCCTGACTGTGTATCAATAAAAACCCAGCTACGGATCAGCATCTTCGATTCATTAACCACATCAGCCAGGCTTCCAAGCTTTTGTGATGAAGGTGCGTATAAACCAGTAAGCTTGCTATTAAGACTTTTACTACCGGTTAAGGTTGAGAAGGTCCATATTCCATTAATCAGCATCAGTATCAGAATTAATCCGAACCCCGCTAATAACTTCCGGGCAATATTCAGTTTGATGTTTTTCATGTTAAATCCTTATAAGCTAATAGCATTTGACATTCCTTCAAGCTTAGAGCTAATTTGCAATCCAAACTTAGCTGCATTGGCTTTATGAATCTCAAATTTAAGTTTATCATCTCTAACAACAAAGTTTATCATTGCTCCTGAATTGCAAGCTCCCTCTGATTCGGTAATAATCAAGGTACTACCTCCATTAACTTTATCAACAATTGTTGAGGCATGTTTACCAAAGTTAACGTTTGATGAAACATAAACCACCTGGCAGTCTACAACCTCATCAGGCGATTTAAATTCTTTAATCACCACATTTTGAAAACCAAACTTTTTCCCAGTGGATAGTTTTGTCATCCAATCAGCAATTTCTCTATCACGAACCACACCAATAACAAAATCACCTTGTTTGGCAGATTCTGTCCAGCCAATATGCCTGATAAAGCTCAGTGTAAAAACTGACTTAAACTTTGCTACCTGCGCCTCTCCTGACAAGGGTATCAAAACCACTGCCAGAAAGAATAAAATCTTTTTCATAATCAAATCTGTCCTACGAAATTCAACATCTTAATGCGCTTTGGTACGCACAAGACAATATTTAGTTTCTTTTTGCTTTAACAAATTTGATTTTTAGGCAAAAAGAAACCGAATCGATTAAACTGTATTTAAGCCATTTCGTTTAACTTTGCCCTGTTTTTTGCATCAATATTTAATGATACAAAACCACGTTTATCAAGTAAAAGCAATGAAATACACCTCTTTAAAGTTCGATGCGCAATTATTATATATGGATAAACCCGAAGCCATTGTTAAAGAATTGACTTCTTTTTTATCCGACCTTAAGATTTCGCCACAATCAATCGCAATGATTGAAGTTTATGCAGTAATAAACAATAATGACGACTATCTAAGTTGCTCATCTACATTAACAAGTGCACTTTCTCAAATTTATAAAGAGCAACCTCCAGCTCACTCACTTGTTGCGCAAAAGCCTGTTCAGAATCCTGATGATGCGCTTATGCGAATTAGCATCTGTGATGAAAACCTTTCGCTTAAGCACAAAATTTTTCAGAAACACCATTACAGTCTGATAATGAGCAACGATGAGAAAATCATCTTATCGGGAGCAATTTCATTTAATTGGACTAACGATATGATGCGAAATGTTCAATCTTCATTTGACTTCATTGAGCAGCTTTTAGACCATGAGGAAATGCATATGGGCCATATTGCACATCAAGTGAATTATATTGAAGGCATCAACAGCAAGGATAAAGAGCCATCTACCGGTTGGAACAACCAACAAATACTTGACGAGATAAGGAAACTATATTTTGATCCAACACTGTTTAAGCATGGATATCCTGTTCAAACTTATGCTAACACAACTGCTGGTAATTATATAACAAGTTTTGTTGCCGCGGTTAAAGATGGATTTCCTACTGCACAGTTTGATTTGGGAATTCAATCTGGCAAGAATGAAACAATCATCAGCTATGTTCCTGGTTTAAATAAGGCTATGATAGGAAATCTATGCTCAGAATCTGAATCTTCAATGCAGGAACAGTTACATTCGGGCATCAATAATTTGAAACAGGTAGTTGAGGAAAGTGGTCTGAATGTCAGTGACATATTTGATGAAATAAAGATTACAATTGTTGATGAAAATGATTTGGAAACTGTTGAAAAGGAAATTGTAAACATTATAAAGGCAAATAAACTGACAATTTTAAATGCTTCGCTTAAAGGTGGTGACAAAATTGAAATCGAGGCATTTATTACCGCTACACGCAAATAAGTAAAGAAATTCGAAAGATTTTTTACTTGTTTTACACGAAAATTAATTTAGAGGAAATAACCAATGTGGATCAATATAGCACGTTTTATACTGCGTAACAGAATAGCCATTCTAGTGGCACTTTTTATTGTAACAGTATTTATGGGCATCATGTCACGACAAATAGAAATGTCGTATCAATACGCCCCTTTATTACCTGAAGATGACCCAACATACATCGAATACGAAAACTTCCTTGAAATATACGGCAATGAAGGAAACATGGTTATTGTTGGTATTCAAAATGAAGATTTTTTTGAATTAAACGATTTTAATGCCTGGCAGGATTTCTCTGAATCGTTACTCGGAATTAAGGGTGTCACATCTGTTTTCTCGGTCGGACAGGCCTATGATTTAAAGAAAAACACTAAAGGAAAACGTTTTGAGATAGAACAAATATTTCCGAAGTCTATAAAATATCAATCTGATTTAGATTCATTGAGAAATGTATTCTATAGTCTGCCGTTCTATAAGGAGTTATTGTATAATAAAGACAATAACGCATACTTAATGGCTATTTCTTTAGATGATGAGATTCTACACAGCAAGAAACGGGTTAAATTAATTGATGAAATTCAGAAAGCAGGTAAAGCGTATGTTGAGAAAAGCAAACGCGAGATACACTATTCAGGTCTGCCATTTATTCGTGTTGTTACTGCCGAAATGATAAAGAAAGAGCTAAACATGTTTATTTTCCTTGCTCTTGGCATTACAGCATTAATCATCTTTTTATTCTTCCGCTCGTTCAAAGTGGTTATGTTCTCGATGTTGGTAGTAGGCATCGCTGTTATATGGGCATTGGGTATTCAAGCCATGTTTGGCTATAAAATAACCATACTCACCGGTATGATCCCGCCACTTATTATTGTAATTGGTATACCTAACTCTGTATTCCTACTTAATAAATACCATCAGGAATACAGAAAACATAAGAACAAGATTAAAGCCTTACAGCGTGTTATTCGTAAAATTGGTAATGCTACTTTCTTAACCAACCTCACAACTGCTTCCGGCTTTGCTACTTTTGTTTTTACCAGTAGTAAAATCTTAGTTGAGTTCGGTGTAATTGCTGCCATCAATATTATGGTAGTTTTTATCCTTTCCATTTTATTGATTCCTATTATTTTCAGTTTTTTGGATGGCCCTAAAGAACGACATCTTAACCACCTCGATAATCAAATTGTTGGTAAGGCTGTTAATGGTCTTGTAAGAATATCGCTCAATCACCGCACAAAAGTATATTGGGTTGCTGGTACGATGTTGATACTTGGGTTTATAGGTATTTCTAAAATTAAAACAACTGGATACATGTTGGACGATATACCTCATGATGACCCTCTATATGTTGACCTTAAGTTTTTTGAAGAAAATTTTAATGGCTTAATGCCATTAGAATTGATGATAGACACAAAAAAGCCCAATGGTGCCATTTCAGGTAGCAACCTGAAACGAATGGATAAACTGCAGGAAGAATTAAAGGAGTTTGATGCGATTTCGCATCCTTTATCAATGGTTGAAGTGGTTAAATTCGCCCGTCAAGCTTTTTATAATGGCAAACAAAGTCATTTCAAGGTTCCCAGTAATCAGGAACGCAATTTTATTCTGTCATATGTCAATCGAAGCAACACAGGAGAAACTAATAATGGTTTGGTAACCACCTTTATTGACTCAACAAAGCAACGAGCCCGATTGAGCTTTAGAATGAAGGATATTGGAACAACAGAGATGGCAATTCTGGATGAGAAAATCCGTGAAACCATTACAAAAGTATTTCCAACTGAAAAATATTATACCTCACTTACTGGAGCCAGTGTTGTATTCTTCAAAGGTACGGACTACCTCGTTCGGAATCTATTCACAAGTTTATTATTAGCTGTTATCCTGATAGCCACCTTTATGGCCTGGATGTTCTCTTCCAAACGAATGGTATTGGTTTCTTTAATCCCGAATATATTCCCGCTGATTATGACTGCAGCACTCATGGGTTATTTCCAGATTCCTATTAAACCATCAACTATTTTGGTATTTAGTATCGCCTTTGGTATAAGTGTGGATGATACAATTCACTATTTGGCTAAATACCGACAAGAATTATCCGAAACCAATTGGAGTATTCGGGCGGCTGTGGTATTGGCATTAAAAGAAACTGGCGTTAGTATGATTTATACATCAATCATTCTTTTCTTTGGTTTTGGTATATTTAGTGTTTCACAATTTGGTGGTACCGTAGCATTAGGTGTTTTAGTAGCTGTCACCCTATTAATTGCTCTATTCTCCAACCTTATTCTTCTTCCTGCGTTATTATTAACGTTAGAAAAAGCAATTACGAATCAATCGTTTAAAGAACCTCTGTTGCATATTTATGATGAAGACGAAGACATTGAGTTGGAAGAATTGAAAATTGAAAGTAAAAAAGAGAAAAAATCTGAATAAGAAACCTCCTATGTACAAAATATCTGACCTTCAGAAGTTAGTTGAAAAAGAACTTAGTAAACAACAGTTTGTTATCGAACCCAAGGGATTATACGAACCTATTGATTATGTAATGGCCATGGGTGGTAAGCGTATTCGTCCAACATTATGCTTAGCAGGCTGTTACTTATTTTCTGATGAGATAAAGGATGCTATCAAACCTAGTTTATCTCTGGAAATTTTTCACAACTTCACCTTGCTACATGACGATATTATGGACAATGCTGATGTTCGAAGGAATCAAGCAACCGTGCATAAAAAGTGGGATGAAAATACAGGCATTCTTTCAGGAGATGCCATGTTGATAAAAGCTTATCAATATGCAACAGAAATTAACGGTGCTCATTTAAAAAAGGTCTTGGATTTATTTAGCCAAACTGCTCTTGAGGTTTGTGAGGGTCAGCAATACGACATGGAGTTTGAAATTCGTGACGACGTTAAGGTTGATGACTACCTGACCATGATAAGACTGAAAACCGCAGTTCTCTTGGCAGCCAGCTTAAAAACAGGTGCTATCATTGGCGGAGCAAGTGAAAAAGATGCCGATTTGCTATATCAATTTGGTGAAAATATTGGCCTGGCATTTCAACTACAGGACGACTTCCTGGATGTATATGGCAACATCGAAACCTTTGGCAAAGCTATTGGTGGAGATATTGTTGCCAACAAGAAAACATTTTTACTGCTTAATGCGTTACAATTGGCGTCGGGTTCATTGCGAGATGACTTAAGAAAATGGATTGATGCAGAAGATTTTAATGCCGATAAAAAAATAGATAGTGTTCGTAATATTTATAACTCACTCAAAGTTGACGAGTTAGCAAAAGAAAAAATGAATTTCTATTTTGAAAAGGCCATTGATGCGCTTAATAAGGTTAATGGTCGTGAAAGCATGAAAGAAGAACTACGTCAGTTTGCTCTTAAGCTCATAGAACGCTCCCGATAAGGAACTTTAACAACGCGAGAATAATACGCATAATATGGAAAAATTGGTTGGTACCATCATTCAAATTGTTGGTCCGGTTGTAGACGTTAGCTTCGACCTTAACGATCAGGAGCTGCCTAATATCTTAGATGCTTTAGAAATTAAGCGCGAAGGTCATCCTTCAATTATTATTGAGTGCCAACAACATATTGGCGAAAACACCATCCGCTGCATCGCCATGGATTCTACCGATGGTTTAACGCGAGGTATGCCTGTTAACCACCTTGGAAATCCGATTACCATGCCAGCCGGTGAAAAAGTAAAGGGACGTCTGCTAAATGTAGTAGGCAATGCCATTGATGGAATTGGTAATGTTACCAAAGAAGGTGGCAGTCCGATCCATAAGGCACCCCCATCATTTGAAGAATTATCAACTCAGGCCGAGATTCTATATACAGGTATTAAAGTAGTAGACCTTATTGAGCCTTACGCAAAAGGTGGTAAGATTGGATTATTTGGTGGAGCCGGTGTTGGTAAAACTGTATTGATCCAGGAGCTGATTAATAACATTGCCAAAGGACACGACGGTTTATCGGTATTTGCAGGTGTTGGCGAGCGTACCCGTGAAGGAAACGATTTGTTGCGCGAAATGATTGAATCGGGTATTGTAAACTATGGTGATGAGTTTAAAGAAGATATGGAGAAGGGTGGATGGGACTTATCAAAAGTAGATAAGGAAGCCCTTGACACTTCTCAGGTAACCATGGTATTTGGTCAGATGAATGAGCCTCCTGGTGCTCGTGCCCGTGTGGCCTTATCAGGACTAACTATTGCGGAGAGTTTCCGCGATGGTGATGGAACTGGATCCGGACGTGACGTATTGTTATTCGTTGATAATATTTTCCGATTTACGCAAGCAGGTTCTGAGGTATCGGCGCTATTAGGCCGGATGCCATCTGCTGTAGGTTATCAGCCAACTTTATCATCGGAGATGGGTGCACTGCAGGAAAGAATTGCGTCAACCAAGCATGGTTCAATTACATCGGTACAGGCGGTTTATGTACCTGCTGATGACTTAACTGACCCTGCTCCTGCAACTACATTTGCTCACCTGGATGCCAAAACTGTATTAAGCCGTAAGATTGCCGAGTTAGGTATTTACCCGGCTGTTGATCCATTAGATTCAACGTCGCGAATGCTGACACCTGAGATTGTTGGTGATGATCATTATAACACAGCCCAGGCTGTTATCGAAATACTTCAGCGTTACAAAGAATTGCAGGATATTATTGCTATTCTTGGTATGGAAGAGCTATCTGAAGAAGATAAACTGGTTGTTCACCGCGCCCGTCGTGTACAGCGTTTCTTATCGCAGCCTTTCCATGTAGCAGAGCAATTCACCGGACTGAAAGGTGTATTTGTATCCATTGAAGATACAATTAAAGGCTTTAAGATGATCTTAAATGGTGAAGTAGACCGATATCCGGAAGCAGCCTTTAACTTGGTTGGTACCATTGAAGAAGCTATTGCCAAAGGAGAAGAATTGTTAAAACAAGCTAAATCGGCCTAATGGAAGATCTGTATTGCGAAATAGTAACTCCCGAAAAGGTAATTTATGATGAACCGGTTGGTTTGGTGACCGTACCTGGTGATAAGGGGCAATTTACCCTTCTCAAAAATCACGCACCTATTATCTCAGTACTTACAAAGGGTCAGATTCGTGTAATCGGTAAAACCGGCCATGAAGAATTTTTTAACTGCGTAAGTGGTGTTCTTGAATGTGAAAACAACAAAGTGACTATCCTGATTCATAAAGAAGCTTGATAGCGTAAACATATTACCAGTAATTAATCCCGGCTTTCCACCGGGATTTTTTTATTTTTGCGCCATCAACAATGACATGGAATCATTCTCTTAGATCTGGTTTCTTATGTCTTTTATCTGAAAGTATGAAAATCCTTATTATACGTTTAAGCTCCATTGGTGATATTATTCAGTGCATGTCTGTTGTTACAGGCTTAAAAAACAAATTTCCACAAGCTGAAATACATTGGGTGGTACGAGCTGATATGCAATCACTGGTGCAAATTGATCCGCGTATTGATAGGCTTTGGGCTTTTGACCGTAAAGAAGGTTTAGGTGGTGTGTTTAAATTAGGTGCCAAACTCAAGAAGGAACAATATAATTTGATTTATGACGCACATAGTAATATTCGTTCCAACATTCTGAAACTGGTTTTGTGTCCATTTGGCATTTGTAATTTGTTTAAAAGGAACAAGTTGGTGACCCGTCATAAAGATCGCTTAAAAAGATTGCTGTTATTTAAATTTGGTATTAATCTTTTACCCAATCCTTTTCGGGCATTAGCCTCGTTTCAAACACCATTATACAAGTGGAATGTGATCGAATTTAATACACCTTTTAATGATTGGCGTTTTCCACGTGAAACAGAAGAGAAGATTGAGCAACTTGTATTGAGTTCCATTCCTGCGGGACAAAAATGGGTAACGCTTGTTCCGTCAGCCGCCTGGGCTTTGAAACGTTGGCCGGTAAAATACTGGCAGAAGTTAGTTGAGATAAGAGAGGATTTGCATTTTATTGTACTTGGTGGCCCCAATGATACCTTTTGTGAAGAGATTAAAACTGTTGCTCCTGACCGTGTTATCAATCTGGCCGGCAAAACATCATTAATGGAGAGTTTTTGTGCGATATGGCATTCTCCATATGTGATTAGCGGGGATACAGGATTTCTACATGCAGCTGATTTGTTTCAAAAACCTGGGCAAGCCATTATCGGACCAACAGCATTTGGATATCCATCTAATCCAAAGATGAAGATTATGGAGATTGACCTACCTTGTCGCCCATGCACCAAAGATGGCAGTACTAAATGCAAGATAAAAGAAGAGAGGAAGTGCCTTATGGACATTTCCCCTCGTATGGTTGCAAATGCAATCGAATTCTGATTAAAGTTAGACAACAGACCGAAAGCAGAGGACAGAAGATCTATCTTCCTGAGCATCTTCGGGATGCCTAGGAAGTAATGTCGGCTGTGGAACAAACCCGCTTAGCGGATGGTGTATAATACGGATCGAATCTTTATTTGCATTATGATTATAAAGATGCGATCCGTAACCTAGCTTAGTAGCCTAATACCGACTATTTCAGCTTCGATTGTAAATAGTTAACAACTTCTGTATGTCCTTTTGATTTGGCAAAGTCCAAAGAAGATTCTCCATCAACGTCGACCATTTTTAAGTCGGCACCATTAGCTACCAATAATTTCAGTACTTCCAACTGCCCTTCTGAGGCTGCCATCATAACCGGCGTCCAGTTTTCATGATTATCAACAGCATTAACATTAGCTCCAGCCTGTATCAATAATTCAACGGCTTGTACAAATGGCCCGGTAGAGGCAAACATCAGGGGAGTGCGATTCATACCATCCACAGCATCCACTTCAGCACCTTTTTCAAGTAATACCTTAATTATATGATGATGTCCGTTATAAGCCGCCAACATTAAAGCACTATGCTGGCTCTCATCCATTGCATTAACATCAGCCCCTTGCTCTAATGCCAACTCTACCTGGTCTATGTTACCATCAAGAGCAGCCTTAAAAAAAGCAGCCATATCAATTTCTGAAGGTGTTTCCTTCACTGCTGTTTGCTCGGCAGTTTCTTTTCCCTCGGTCTGATTGCCTTTTTTTGATGAGGACTGGCAAGCCCCAATCAAAACTATCAGACCCAATAAAATAATCTGGTGTAGTTTATTCATTTCTGTTACGAATTGAAAGGCCTCATGAGGCCTTTATTTGTTTGTGTATTAAATATCACTAATGTCAAGCCAAGTACAATATTTCGGGTATTTAATTACCCTCATCGCCTTTCAGGCACTTCCCTCCCGCATAATGCGGGACAAGTTAATGGGAAGATATTTCTGCAGACTCACTTCCAATTCTCCCCTAGGGGAGATACCCGTAAGGAGAGGGGGATTTATGTTTTAATCCAAAGCTTTAAGCTTGCTACTAATATATTGCCTCAGCCACCTTACGCGTACTGTTGGTAGCCATCATCGTGTAAAAGTGTAATACAGGTACATTATGCTGCATCAACTCTTTAGATTGTTGGATACACCACTCTACGCCAACCTGCTTAACCTCATCGTTGTTTTTACATTTACGAATCTCCTTGGCAAAATCCTCAGGGATATCCACATGGAAGATCTTTGGCAGTACCGTCAATTGGTTCATTGATGTAACAGGTTTTAAGCCTGGTACTATTGGCACAGTAATCCCCATGTCTCTTGCTCGCTTTACAAAGTCGAAGTACTTAGCATTATCAAAGAACATCTGCGTTACAATGTACTCGGCACCTGCATCAACCTTTTGCTTCAACCAGTAGAGATCAGAGTCCATATTAGGTGCTTCTTCATGCTTTTCAGGATATCCTGCTACACCGTAACTAAAAGGTGTATCAAAGGCATCCAGCAAAGTACCATCCAGAAACTGACCTGTATTGAGCTCGTTCACCTGATTTACCAGATCAAGAGCATAAGCATTACCAACTTCACTGCTTTGTTTAAACCGGTTTTTGCTTGAATTATCGCCACGCAACACCAATAAATCGTGAATGCCAAGGAAATTAAGGTCAATTAAGGCATACTCGGTTTCACTTTTGGTAAAACCGCTGCATATGATGTGCGGCACCACTTTTATACCATAACGATGCTGTATAGAAGCAGCCACAGCAACAGTTCCCGGTCGCTTACGAATCACTTTTCTTTCGTATAGACCATTGGCTGTGTCTTTGTATTGCATCTCATCGCGATGTGAGGTAATGTTAATATATAAAGGATTAAACTCCTTCAGTTGATCTATGGTGTTAAATACTTTGGCAATACTGTTACCCTTAAGTGGTGGCAATAACTCAAATGAGAATCCGGTTTGTGTGGTGGATTTTATTAGTTCTGCTACGGTCATTATATTTATGGTGATTTGTTTAATCGTTGATTTGATATTTGCTGATTTGAGGAATCTTGTTTATTCAATTCGACAAATCAGCAAATACACAAATCGACAATATTCTATTATTTGTAATTCAGGTTTAATGGTATCCACTTCTCCACATCCTCAATAGAGGTTTCTTTTCGTTTGGCTACATCCTGTACCTGATCCATACCAATCTTGCCCAAGCCAAAATAAATTGCATCGGGATGCGCAAGATAGATACCACTAACCGATGCATTAGGATACATGCTGTAGTGCTCGGTCAATGTGATACCAGCGTTCTCCTCAGCCGAGAGAAGGTCAAACAAAGTTCGCTTTTCACTGTGGTCAGGACAAGCCGGATAACCCAATGCCGGACGAATACCCCTGTAACGCTCGCGAATCAGGTTCTCATGATCAATCTTCTCATCAGGCGCATAACCCCAAAACTCTGTACGAATGCGATAATGCAACAACTCAGCAAAAGCTTCTGCCAGACGATCGGCTAATGACTTAAGCAAGATGCTGCTATAATCATCATGGTCAGCCTCAAACTTTTCAAGCCATTTTTCTATTCCAATGCCTGCAGTAACAGCAAAACCTCCAACATGGTCAAAGCGTCCGCTTTCTTTCGGTGCTAC
This sequence comes from Carboxylicivirga sp., assembly GCF_982718395.1. Lineage (NCBI taxonomy): Bacteria > Pseudomonadati > Bacteroidota > Bacteroidia > Marinilabiliales > Marinilabiliaceae > Carboxylicivirga > Carboxylicivirga sp. The sequence goes on along the minus strand of NZ_CEXQWX010000046.1, from coordinate 21,967 downwards.
ATAATCGCTTAAACAATGAAATACCTCTTTGCCGGGTTTATCCTGTTGTTCCCGTAAATGATGAAACCTTGCCAAGACATCCTCACGTGCCTCATCGGTATATAACTCAATGTCATCCCCAACGCTATTGGCGGGAAAGATACCGAACACAGCATTGGCCTGAAGCATACGCTCTTTCTCAATTCGATCAAGCATGGCCTGTGAATCGCGATAAAGCTTTAAGGCTTCTTCAGCTTTGGCCCTGGCATCATCGGTGCGGTATCGCTCCAGCCATTTGGCTTTCGATGCTTCATCCGTCACTGATTCCATATCAGCATAGTTGCCAGTCAGTCGCCAGGCTTGATAAAAGAATGTCCAGTCAATAAACTTACGAATTTCGCAAATAGGGTAATCTTCCAATACGCGTACACCAACTTCTGCCGGTAGTGGTGTAATGGTATTCGACCAATCCACCTTGTGCTTCCTGGTTCTTGCCTCTTCAATTGGCAAAAGCTTTATGTTTTTCTTACCCGAATTTCTTTCCCGAAGTCCTTCGTATTCAGATTTAACGTTCTGCACAAAATTATCTTTCTCCTTCGATGACAACAGTGCACTCACTACCTGGGCACTTTTTGAAGCATCTTTTACGTGCACAACCGGATTATCGTACTCCGGTTCAATTTTAACAGCAGTATGAATTTTTGATGTTGTAGCACCTCCAATTAGTAATGGGATGTTAAAACCGCTACGTTTCATTTCTTTCGCAACCGTCACCATTTCTTCCAGCGACGGTGTTATTAATCCACTCAGACCAATAATGTCCACTCCGTGTTCAATGGCTTTTTTCAATATCTCCTCGGTTGGTACCATCACTCCAAGATCGATTACCTGGTAATTATTACAACCAAGGATCACGCTCACAATATTCTTACCTATATCATGCACATCGCCTTTTACTGTGGCCATTAATATTTTACCATTACTCTTAGAGCCTCCGTTGCTGGCTTTTTCTTTTTCAATAATCGGTTGAAGAATAGCAACCGCTTTTTTCATTACACGGGCTGTTTTCACTACCTGCGGTAAGAACATTTTACCACTTCCAAACAGTTCACCCACCACATTCATACCAGCCATCAGAGGCTGCTCAATAATATCAAGTGCAGTTGGGTATTTCTTTAAAGCTTCTTCCAGATCAACATCCAGGTAATCGCTGATACCTTTCACCAGGCAGTGACTCAAACGCTCCTCAAGTGTTCCTTCACGCCAGGCAGCTTGCTGTTGTTCGCCAACCTCTTGTTTGGTATTTTTAATCGATTCGGCATACTCAACCATACGGTCGGTCGCATCCTCACGCTTGTTTAGCACTACATCTTCCACATAGCCCAGCAGTTCCTTTGGAATATCATCATAAACTTGCAACATAGCCGGATTCACAATACCCATATCCAAACCTTCCTGAATGGCGTAATACAGGAACACCGAATGGATGGCTTCACGTACCACATTATTTCCGCGGAAAGAAAAGGACAGGTTACTGATACCACCACTAATATGTGCATGTGGCAGATTTTCCTTTATCCACTTACAAGTCTTTATAAAATCAACGGCATAGTTATTATGCTCTTCAATACCTGTTGCAATGGCCAATACATTAGGGTCGAAGATGATGTCCTGTGGCGGGAAGTTTACCTTTTCAGTTAAAAGTTTGTAAGCTCTTCCACATATTTCCTTGCGACGCTCAAAATTATCGGCCTGACCTTTTTCATCGAAAGCCATTATCACTACCGCAGCTCCGTATTTTTTAATGATTCGGGCATGTTCCAGGAAAACCTCTTCTCCCTCTTTCAGGCTGATACTGTTAACAACTGATTTACCCTGAAGGCATTTCAATCCGGCTTCGATCACTTCGAACTTGGATGAATCGACCATCACTGGCACTTTTGACACATCAGGGTCTGACATCAACATGTTCAGGAAGTTAACCATCTCCTCTTTGGCATCAAGCATGGCGTCGTCCATGTTTACATCTACTATCTGCGCGCCATTCTCAACCTGGTGACGGGCAATATCAACGGCTTCTTCGTATTTCTTTTCTTTGATCAATCGCAAGAACTTACGTGATCCTGCCACATTACAGCGCTCACCAATATTCACAAAGTTGGTATCTTTGCGCATTTGTAACGACTCCAGTCCACTTAAGTGGGTAATTGACGATTTTTCTACTTTCTTATGAACGCCATACTTAGCCACTTCCTTTGCCATGGCAGCAATGTGCTCTGGAGTGGTTCCGCAACAGCCACCAATAATATTTACCTTCCCATCAGCTATCCACTGCCCAACCAGGCCAGACATTTGATCAGGTGTTTGATCATATTCCCCAAATTGATTTGGTAAACCGGCATTGGGGTGCGTGCTGATATAAAAAGGTGCTTTCCTCGATAGTTCGGTCACATAAGGTTCCAATTCCTCAGCTCCCAATGAACAGTTAAGCCCGATACTCAGGATATCCATATGTGATACTGAATCAATAAATGCTTGCAAGGTTTGTCCTGATAGAGTACGGCCACTGGCATCGGTAATGGTGCCGGAAACCATTATTGGCAGTTTGGTACCTAGTTCTGCAAATACCTCATCAATGGCCAGCAAGGCAGCTTTGGCGTTTAGTGTATCAAACACCGTTTCGATCATCAGAAGGTCAGAACCTCCTTTTATCAGAGCAGTCACCTGCTCTTTATATGTTTCTTTTACCTCATCGAATGTACAGGCCCGATACCCGGGATTATTTACATCGGGCGATAAGGATAAAGCTTTGTTAAGTGGCCCAATGGAACCACAAACAAATCTAGGCTTATCAGGATTCCTGGCGGTATATTCATCGGCAACCTCGCGTGCAATCTTCGCTGATTCAAAGTTAATATCCCATACAGCCTCCTGCATATCGTAATCGGCTTGTGAGATCGAGGTGGCATTAAAGGTATTGGTTTCAATAATATCGGAACCTGCCTCGAGATACTTGGCATGTATCTCTTTTATAATCTGTGGTTGTGTAATCGAAAGAATATCATTATTCCCTTTGATGGGCATATGATAATCTTTAAATCGTTCACCCCTGTAATCCTCTTCCTCAAGTTTATAGGTCTGAATTAAACTGCCCATTGCTCCATCGAGCAGCAATACCCTTTCTTTAATGACTTCGTACAACAATTCTGATTGCGCCATATGGTTTACTAAAATTGAAAAATGTGGTTAATGTTTTTGTTTTTTACTTCAACTCAACGAGCAGTAAAATGTGGTTACAGTCTAACTAACAATCGCATATTCGAATGGTTAGCACTGAATGAGCAAAATTACGATATTTTTGCTCATAATAGGGGCATCTACTATTTGTTTGTGATTAAATGATGTGATATATCAGTATTTAGCTTTACTTTTTAGTTTGAGTGATTGTGGCTTTGTTAGTTAGTTCCGGTACCAGTAACTACTGCTTGTAAAACCGATAACTATCCATTTTGAAACCGATAAGCATCGGTTGCCGATCCGATAACTATCAGTTTATGAATGAATAAGTATTGATTTTTTAGATCAATAATATGTAAATAAAGCCTGACACTAGTTGTATCAGGCTTTGATTTATATGTTAGTTGTAAGCTAACTTTTATGCTCAGATCATCTCGCTCTTTATTGATAAGGACTATGCGAACTGGGAAAAACTGCACCAAGCGGTTTCCATTTATGGTATCGACTACCGCTAATTTAAATTATTATCAATATTCAATGAACTATTTTATTGTAGAAAGTTGATTTGTCTTAATCAAATTATTTATCAAGGATGTGTCAATACCACGACATGTACTTGCTTCATTAAAGAAGCGAGACTTATTTTTATTTATCAAATAAAATTCTTGAAAAGGGTCGGTATCTATGATTTTTTCAACCATTTCCTTACTTGTCACTTCAATCTTTTGTTCTGCATAATCACTTTTTTTTATCGAGGTGTACACATTTTCATTCGTCCATAAGTCACCTATAGAGATGAAGTAATTATCAATTAACGGTTGAGGCCAATAAAGATCTATGTCTCTAGGAGCTTTATATGATTCAAGTCTTTTAGTATTAGAATTATATTTGATCGGTAATAAAAACTGATAGTTACTATCCTTATACTTATATATGTAGAAGTCCGGAAACTTATCTTCCTTTACACAACCCAAAAATGATATAGCAAATAGAATAATTAAGCAATATTTCATAGAAATTATTTTATCATGATTTTATGTATCGATGAATAATTTGCATTGACAATTCTAATAATGTAATACCCTTGTTTATACTGTGTTAAATCTACATCCAAATAATCTTCATGACAAGATATCTTTTTAATAAGATTTCCTACATTATTAAAAATAGAAATATGATTTACCCCATTAGTATTCATATTTTTAATGTGCACCACTCCATCACTAGGGTTAGGATATATTATAGCACCGTCTTCCTTTTCATATTCATCAACAACAATTTCAATTGATGAATTTCCCATTTCGGATTTAAGAGTTGAAGATTCGCTTTCAACATTACTGCTCTGATGAACATATGTATTATCTCCAACTAGTATAGCATATTCTTTACCAACTGATCTTCCATATGAATTCTTAAATCTGATATACATTCTATATTCCTCATATTTTTGCTTTCCATAAGCACCATCTCCTTTCCAAACACTCACTTCTTCACCTGTTATAACACCTGCCGTCTGAACCAAAGATTCACCTGTTCGTACATCAAAAATAGTCATTTCCCAAGAGTCTGCATTATCAACCTTAAAAACGAATTCATCATTTATTCCATCACCATTAGGGCTGAAAGCATTTATCCATTTGTCCACTGTGATTTCATAATTTTGAACTTGTAATTGTTCGCTATTAATTCTAGCTCTAAAATTACAGCCTTTGTTTACTTTAAATCCTGGTTTTAAAACAATAGTATTGCCTGATTCTAAGAGAACATTTGAATTAGAGTGTACAGTTAATGTGTTACCTTCTAAAGGCAATGAAATATCATTTACAGCTACCAATGACACATCACCATATATATCATTACTGTCATAGATGTTTTCAACAATATTTATTGTTGGGCTAATTCCAACAACGACCATTTGATTTTTATTAAAATTACTACTGGATGGAGTCAGATCATTTAATCTGTAATTTCCATTGTATGAGCCCGTCCATCCCCAATTCATATGAAAAAGTGATGGATCCAATAAATCATAACCGTCACAAATCCAGATATGCTTTTCTGTAGATAAATCAGCTTTATCCCCGCGATATATTACGGGGCGGTTACAATCAATCTCAGACCGTATAAGATTTTCCCATGCACTTCCATATTCCCAATATTGTCTTTTTTCTTTGCGAGCAGCTTGATAATTAAAGGCATCTCTGAAGGCGTCTTCAATATTATTCACAGTGGTAAAAGAGCCTCCACAGAGATATTGGGTATTAGCAGCAGAACCACATAAACTAAGTAAATTAGCAACTGCTTCCGCTTCTCTCATATCAGTAGAAGAATAAATGGCATCAGGTATTAAATCCCACCTATAAGCTGAAGGATATTTCCAGTGCCACATAATTCCAGCCATTGCAACCGGACCACAACCAACCGGATAATGATTACATGAACAACTATTTCCATTCGAAGAATTTACTTTTGAATTATATGATGGAGAACACGTGCCGCTATTATTTTTCCCTTGCCCCCATATAGGTGTATCAATGATTTTTAATGCAGTTGTACTCTCTGTAACTGAAGGTTTCAACATCATATCATCAGATAATGATTCCCACTCTTTACTTGCTATTTTATTGTAAGATTTAAGCAGGGAAGCTTTATGAATTTGTTCAACATACCCATTTACAAAAAAATTACCTTCCTCATTGCTATCGCTTTTGTATTGATAATTTCCCTCCACAGAATAACCAAGAATAGGAGTTATATTACTATTAGCACTTATTATTATCCATCCAGCAGGCTCAAAATTAATTACATATAAATAGTTTTGATTTTCTTTCTTAATTGAATATATCTCTTTCACAGATAAATACTCTATATTTCTTTTTCTGAAAAAGTTTAACGCTACCCTTTTAGCTTTATCTTGACCTATTTCTTCCGCTATTAAATTTTGAAAGTTAATCAATTGAAAAAATAGGATTATTATTAGAATTTTATACATATTATTTTCTTTTATACATCTTTAAAAAGTTCATTAAATTGTGATTTTGCCCAATTAAATTCGAAGTCAACGCGTCAATCCTTACTTAATAAGCAGCTGCTTTCGCACTTTTAAAGTGACTTCCACCACCTTTCTTTTAATGTGTTTCCCTGCCATATCGTAGGCGTATTGTACTTCAAACGATTGTGCTTCGATATATGCTCTTATTGCCATAAAGGTTAATAATACAATAGCGTTTCTCTCATCTTATTGCTTATTTAGATTAGTTAATATCTTTTCCATTTGGTTTAATCGCTCTTCAAGAATCTGTCGTCTGGTAGCTTCTTCTTTAAGAGCATTGTTTAGTTCACTTTCCACTTCAGTCACTCGCTTTCTGTCCTCACTCAACTCCTCAATCTTTTTCTCCTGCTCTATGGAATAAAGCGTTAACTCTTCCACCTTCATCAATAGCAGCTTATTCATCTCCGCCAGGTTAACACCGGCTTCCTCCATTTCATCTGCCGAGGGTATTTCTGGTAAATGCTTATTGGCTTTAATAAAAGCCTCTACTTCCGATAAGTCTTTTAACTGGTAGTTGTCTTCGAAGACAAAGTCGGCGGTATTGCCATTGGCGGTGTAAGTGATATTATTGGCAGCCAGGGTACCGTTTAGTTGCATATCGTTGATACTGGCTAGCGTTACTTCTATTTCATGTGCCTTGATGTTGCCGGCGACGTCGAGTTTAGCTGAGGGAGTTATTGTGCCGATGCCAATTAATCCGTCTCGTGTTATATTTAACCTATCATTTGATCCTGTTCTAATTTTAAAGGTAGATACATCAGATCCACCTGGTGCCGATAGAGCATCGATTACAAAATCCTGCCCACTTTCAGAGAAATACAATGCTCCTCTTGGATTTAATGAGCCATCTTGAACCAGTATACCTGAATTTACTCCTCTTTCTGTGCTTTGTATGGTAAGTTTTGCAATAGGCGTTATAGAACCAATTCCTAGATATCCTTTTGATGACATCGTCATATAATTAGTTCCGTAACTATTCCATTGAAATAATGGCCTATTATTAATTTTACCAGTCTGCCTTCTTGCATCAAATGTCATCAAAGGACTTGAACCAGTATCATTTGCATCCGGAACTGCCGCAGTCAAGCCCAAAACTGTTCGATTGTCAGATTCTCTATATCCACGTAAAATGGGAATAAATTGATTATCAACTCCTGTTCCGTTTTGAATTTGGAAATAATCCGAAATAGCGTCATTTACTTGCACCTTAAAAGCACTTTCCAATCCTGATAATGAAGGTACGTTTAAATGCAAATGTGTGGTTGGCGAACTAATTCCAATTCCAATTTTACCTCTAACAAATATATTTTGCGGAAACTCCACATATTTATTACCAGAGTTAGCTCTAATGAAATACTTACCCCTAGTATGGTCTAACATTTGAAACTTTGAACCAGTACCCATTAATTGAATATCCATCCAATCCCCATTTCCTGTTTGAAGCCTATTGTATCCGATTATGTTTTTGTTTACGTCATCAATAACCTGCCCTGAAACAGCCCCACATAACATTCCCATTAAAATTAAAGTCGTTAGTTTTTTCATTTTTTTAGTTTTAGTGCACTGTGTCTGGTGCGCAGTGCATATTCTATACATTTATTAACTTTCTTTTTTTCACTTTCCTACGCACACCACGTACCCCTATTGTGGTAGCAGCACGCATACCCAGGCAACAAATCAAAGTCCCTTATTTATGCGTCTTAACCAACTTCAATACCATCTTCCTCAATTCCTCCATCTCATCGCTCTTCTCTCCTCACTCAACTCCTCAACCTTAAACTCTAAACCCTTAACCTTCTCGTTATTCTCCTCTGTCTCCTGTCTTCGGTCTTCCGTCAACTTTTCAATCTTCTTCTCCTGCTCAATGGAATAAAGCGTCAACTCCTCCACCTTCATCAGCAACAGCTTATTCATCTCTGCCAGATTTACACCTGCCTCTTCCATCTCAGCAGCCGAGGGTATTTCCGGTAAGTGCTTATTGGCTTTGATAAAGACTTCTACTTCTGTTAGGTCTTTTAATTGGTAGTTGTCTTCAAAGACAAAGTCTGCAGTATTGCCATTGGCGGTGTAGGTAATGTTATTGGCGGCCAAAGTGCCGTTAAGCTGCATATCATCAATGCTGGCAAGAGTTACTTCTATTTCGTGGGCTTTGATATTGCCGGCAACGTCGAGGGTAGCATCAGGGGTGGTTGTACCAATGCCAACTTCGCCATTACTCTCAATGCGAAACAATTCTGTTCCATTTAAATCAATACAAAAAGGATTAATAGTACCTTCAGTTGCTAATATTTGCCTACCCGATGCACCACTGCCATATAAATGAATTTTTCTTCCAACAGGATCATGTATTGAAAGTCCATTATCATATGTTGATTGGGCAACAGTTAACTTTGAATATGGATTAACAGTTCCAATTCCAACTCCAATGTTTGCACCAGGCATTAATAATATTCTGCCATATGAATTACCTGATGCATCTATTTTAATTTGTTGAACATGATTATTGGAACTTAAATCAAATGTTCTTCTATTCTCATCATAATTAGCATGAAAACTTCCGTAAAACTTTTCACCGTTATCAAATCCATATACTCGCAATTCTCTTCTATTACCGTTGGAGCTAACCTTATCCCCAACATAAACATTTCCACCCTCAACACTTAGTTTTGCGTTTGGATTTGTTGTTCCAACCCCTACTTTCCCATCCTTATAATAAATTGGACTACTTGAGTTTTCAGGTACCCGCGTTTGCCCCCAAACAGTCCCACAAAGCATTCCAATTAAAATTAAAGTCGTTAGTTTTTTCATTTTCTGTTATTTGTTTGATTATTTATAAGTGCACCGTGCTCATGCGCAGTGCATGTTCTTTACAATGATTAATTTTCTTTTTTCACTTTCCTTCGCACAACCATGTTAGATTCGCAGACCTCCAATTCCTTAAAAGGGAGGATACCATCACACATTATAAAGCTGTAAATCAGTCCCCCTTTAGGGGTTAGGGGTTTGGTCTGAGATCTTAACCACCTCCAACATCATCTTCCTCAACTCTTCTATTTCACTTCTCATCACTCTCCTCTCTTCTCTCTCTTTCTTAACCTTCTTCTCTAGCTCTATCGAGTACAATGTCAACTCCTCAACCTTCATTAACAATAGTTTATTCATCTCAGCCAGGTTAACACCCGCCTCTTCCATTACAGCAGCTGAAGGTATTTCAGGTAAATGTTTATTGACTTTAATAAAGGCTTCTACTTCTGTTAGGTCTTTTAATTGGTAGTTGTCTTCGAAGACAAAGTCCGCGGTATTACCATTGGCAGTATAGGTAATGTTGTTGGCTGCGAGAGTGCCATTAAGTTGCATATCATCGATGCTGGCAAGAGTCACTTCTATTTCATGTGCTTTGATATTGCCGTTGACATCGAGTTTGGCGGAAGTAGGAACTTTTCCTATACCCACATTACCTTTATCGGAAATTGTTAACCTCTCAACTCTTGATTGTAATGAACCATCGTAAGTAGTTGTATATAATCCTAAAAAAACTCTATCCACCCCAGGTTGCCCTGTAGGAACATATGCTCGCATACCTGCAGCATAACTATTGTAAATTCCCATATTAATATCAAAAAACCCTCCTTTTCCTCCAACATAGGCATCTCCAACATGTATCTTGGTCATAACACCGTTGGGGCCGTCACCTTTTATATCTAATTTAGAAGCTGGTTGTGTAGTTCCAATACCTATATTTCCAGAATTCAAGTAAGACTTCCCATTATTCGAGAAAAATGTACTAGTGCCAACCCTTGTCCCTCCTGAAAAATCTCCTCCATAGTTTAAGTACAACTGATTACTATCTCCATGCACTAAAGCTCTTCCTCCACTACCTCTCGGTGCATACGATAGTCGGACATCTGCTGCACCATTATATGTAAAGTGATTATCCCCACTATATACCTTAAATGTCCCATTGACTGTAAGTTTATAAGTTGGGGAATCTGTACCGACACCTAGATTACCTTTTTTAATAATCATATTTCCGGTTCCCTCTTTCCAATAAGTTAACCAACTATTCTCTGTTCCTCCCCATAAACCGAGAGCCATACCATCTTGTGCTTTCGTACCCAAGTAGTATTTAGATAATCCTGGGGGTTCAAATCTGATTTGACTATATGTCCCTGTTAAAGTTATCTTATCATAAGTCTGCCCACAAACAGCCCCGCAAACCATTACCGTTAAAATTAAGGTCGTTAGCTTTTTCATTTTGATTATTTGTTTGATTATTTATAAGTGCAATGTGTTCATGCACAGTGCGTGTTATTCACATTTAATAATTTTCTTTTTCACTTTCCCTCGCACACCCTTATTCCTTAAAGGAATGCTAACCTGCATAATCAAGCTATTACCCAAAGTCCCTTTAGGGATTTGGGGTACTAACCACCTCCAACATCATCTTCCTCAACTCTTCTATCTCACTTCTCATCGCCCGCCTCTCTTCTCTTTCTTTCTCCACTTCTACCTTCAGCCTTTCCGCCTCTGCCTTTTGCTCTATCGCATAAAGCGTCAACTCCTCCACTTTCATCAACAACAGTTTATTCATCTTTGCCAGATTCACACCTGCTTCTTCCATCTCGTCAGCCGAGGGTATTTCTGGTAAATGCTTATTGGCTTTAATAAAAGCCTCTACTTCCGATAAGTCTTTTAACTGGTAGTTGTCTTCGAAGACAAAGTCGGCGGTATTGCCATTGGCGGTGTAGGTAATATTATTGGCGGCAAGAGTGCCATTAAGTTGCATATCATCAATGCTTGCAAGGGTAACTTCTATTTCGTGAGCTTTGATATTGCCTGCAACGTCGAGTTTGGCATTTGGAGAAGTCGTACCAAAACCGACTCGTCCATCTCCTCGTATATACATAACACTCTCTGCATTACTTTTTCTGAAGTTTGCAATTCCTGAAGCCGAATTACTCGTTTTACTATCAACAGTAAATGCCCAGTCTACATGCCCAGCAAATCCATTATTTGTGATAACTAAATTTGAATTTGGGTTCGTTGATCCAATACCAACATTACCATTACGGCTTATCCTAAGCCGGTTAGCTCCCGCAGTAAATAAGTTAATTCCAAAATAACCAGACACATATGCATTCCTTCCATCTGCAGGCTGCCCTGAGTCAGCGAACTTATGAAATCCAAAACCATAATGGTTTAAATACTCATTATTATACAGAAAATCATCATTGTGTAGACATACAATCCCAGGAGACCCATTATCTACATTGCTCGCCTGCCCTATTTTAATTAAACCAGTAAAAAGTGATTTTCCATTGACATGTAAATTGTACCCAGAATATGGCGATAAGGTATTAATTCCAAGTTGACCTGTCTTTTTAAAGATACTATGAGCTGCATCTGTAGCTTTTCCAAAATAGATATCACCACCTGAGTAATAATTCAGATGAAGGCTTTTCCCATCCATTACATCAATATGAGCATTATTATTACTCCATTTGACAATTCTTAACTGTGATGTTGGATAACTATTCGTATTACCATTAAGGTATAAATAACCATGACTCGTTTCACTGCCAAGTTGAGCACTTATAAAACTTGAAACGAGACAAATCATTGCTAATAAAATTGTTCTCTTGATCATCTTTCGTATGATTTAATTGTTTCTATTCTGACAATAAGGCTTCCAACTTCGCCAACCTTATTTCAAAGGCTTTCTTTTGTTCCTCCATTTCACTTTTCAATGCTTTCACCTCCTCTGTCTCCTGTCTTCTGTCGCCCGTCAACTCCTCAACCTTAAACTCTAAACCCTTAACCTTCTCGTTATTCTCCTCTGTCTCCTGTCTTCGGTCTTCCGTCAACTTTTCAATCTTCTTCTCCTGCTCAATGGAATAAAGCGTCAACTCCTCCACCTTCATCAGCAATAGCTTATTCATCTCCGCCAGATTCACACCTGTTTCTTCCATCTCTTCAGCTGATGGTATTTCCGGCAAGTGCTTATTGGCTTTAATAAAAGCTTCTACTTCGCTAAGGTCCTTTAATTGGTAGTTGTCTTTGAATACAAAGTCGGCGGTATTGCCATTGGCAGTGTAGGTAATATTGTTAGCGGCGAGAGTACCATTGAGTTGCATATCATCAATGCTGGCAAGGGTAACTTCTATTTCGTGGGCTTTGATATTACCGGTTACGTCGAGGGTGGCATCTGATGACGCAACTTTTCCTATACCTAAGTTTTTACTTATAAACGAGGCTCCATCTCCTCGAACCCAAAAACGTTTTGTATTGGTGTCTGGCTCACCCACAATAAAAAAATCATTTGTTGCTCCTGCATCATAATCATCTGAAGGATCAATCCATAACTCAGCTGCATTATTGTTTTCAATATGCCTGATCTCACCAGGATCATTAGATTGTGCGGAGAACAAGAGTTTGCTCACGTTACCATCTTTATTAATCTTAAAACTAGATATACTTAAATCGTTTTCCCCTTTTTGGCAATCAATAATTATTTCTCCTGATGGTAATTCACTTTGAAAAGTTTGATTGGCTAAAGGAGCTAAAGCTGAAGAATAACCATTTAATATTTTTCGATAATGCAAACGAGTATGACTATGTGGGATTCGGACAAATAACTCTACTTTCTTATCATTGACAATCGCTTTAATATTATCTTCATTGAAATTAGAGTTTTGAAGGATGAGATTCCAATGCGTTATTTTTTTAGCTGTATTATTTTGATTCTTAAATCTTGCGATAATTCTTCCATAATAAATTTTCCCATCACCAGAACCATTCCCTAAAAAGTCTATAATTGCTCCAACATCTTGCCATTGATAAGTAATATTACACTCTGCTATTTTTGTCCAATTGCCAATATTAGTATTTGCAGTATTGGGAGTATGATACCAGTTTGTAATAGACAAATCTTCAGTCTGCCCCCAAACAGCCCCACATACCACTACCATTAAAATTAAAGTCGTTAGTTTTTTCATTTTCTGTTATTTGTTTGATTATTATTGATGCATTTTGATTTATCCGTAGTGCATATTGTTTGATATTGAATATCCGGCGAAACCTCTATAAAATGCGTTGAAATACTCCGAATGTCTAATGTTTCACTTCGGAAGTGTTCTGAAACGATGTAACCTGACATTGAGGCAGTGCGACCTGACAATGAAGCAGTATAACATGTCATTGAGGCAGTGTTGCATACAATTGAAGTAACGTAACATGACATTGAGGCAGTTCGGAAGTGCTTTGCAAGACCTCCGGGATGCTTTGTAAGACCGTCGGAAGCCTTTGTAAGCACTGCAGAACCCTTTGCAGGCATTTTTTCATAAGTCTTAGCAATTGACCACTCCTTTTTCACGCCAATAAAGGCGTACCAGCCGAAGCTTAACGGCTGTGAATAATCAGGTATTTGATTATTGTGATCGAACAAAGCATTTGTGTTTTTGTAGGCACTAACCTCCGCATTGAAGCATCTCAAACACTCCGCTTCGTGATTTGATGAGATACGACCTGTTAAACAGGCGTTTTTACATTGCTCCAAGTGTCTTATTAACGTGCTAAACAGAATAAGTCTGTTGCCGGCAGCACTTAAACCGTTACATTTCGTACCAGCCATAGTGACGGATGGTACACAGGAATCCCTTTCCATGATAAAAGGCCCTGTTAATGATTTGAGGTTGTGTGAGGTTACAAACATTAAAAGGTTAAGTCGAATTCGTTTACAAGTTAATTGCAGTTTTCCGAATTGGTAACACCTTTTTAGAAAAAACTTTCATGATATTTTTCTTATATTCAGTTATAATCATGATAATCAACGTCATATAATAGTGAACTTTTTTACCTCAACCATTCCATGATATATATTATATTAACATTAATCAGACACAATACGAAGGGTATGAGTGAATACACTACCACTCTCCTAACCATGAATCCTGAACTCTCCAACCATTTCTCTTTCGGTCTTCCATCTTCTGTACCCCGCCAACCACATTCATGTCCACAACTTCTAACTCATAACTTTGAACCCCAAACCCTGAAACGAGAGCTATACCCTGAACTCTCCAACCATTTCCTCTTTTAGACTCTACTTTGTCTTCAGTCTCCCGCCCTTCGTCAACCCAAAACTCTTTCGTCTTACACTCAACTTTTAATTCGCTATTTTGTTATTTTTGAGCTACCAAAACCAACTTTTAATGATAACCAAACTCAAGTTATTAGCCTTACTGGTACTTTTACCAATAATTTCAAGAGGGCAGTCTATCGTTGATATCATCAATTCAACGGAGAAAGCCGTATTTGAAGCAAGAGCTTATAGCAGTAATAATCTCTTAACAGGTAAGGCGTCCGGGTTTTTCTTAAGCTCAAATGGTCTGGCTGTTACCATGGGTTATATTTTCGAGCATGCTGATTCAGCAGTTGTAACAGTTCGCGGGGGGCGAACATACCAAGTCAATCAAGTAATATCCATCCATCCAGAAAGTAATTTGGCCTTGATTAAGGTGGAGCAAAACAGGCAAAAATCGTTCAACTTTCTGATGCCATCTAAATTGTCATATAAACAAAATGAGGAATTGCTTTTTTTTACTCATGAGCAGGAAACAGAAGATGGAATGACACTTGGCTCTGTAATGGATTTAATCCATTACCCATTTATTTCCAGAACCGGCATCATTGAAGGTAACTACAAAAGGTACTCAGCAGGTGCTCCTGCAATAAACAGAAAAGGTCAACTTTGCGGTATTGTAAATGTCTCAAGAAATGGCTTGCATAAGATCTTGTACAACACCTACCTTTTAAATGATACCAACTGGATAAACGTTAACATTCCGCTTGAAGAAGGTGTACATTTTCAAGACAAGCGTGAGCATTTAGATCCATTATATAGCCAATCGATATTAAACATTGTTTGTGACCAGCACATTGAAGCTGCAAAAAACCTAAGCAGATATATAAAAGAACATCCCGAATCGGACATTGCCTATTGCTTAAGGGCTTATGCAAGGTATCATTATCAGAATTTTGTTGGTTGTCGGGAAGATCTTGAAATATGCCAGGACTTAAATCCCAACGGGTTTCTTCAATACTATTTCAAAGGCCTGTTTAAAATGGCAGAAGAGAAAAATGACGAAGCAAGCATTAACCTGGAGTTATGCCTCGATCATAAAGCCGATTTTGGCCCGGCCATTAGCCAATTAGCCATTTTGGACTTCGCCAGACATAAAGATGTCAGAACCGCATTCAATTGGCATAGCGAAGCAATTAAAGCAGACTCACTACTGGCACCTTCATTTTACGAAAGAGCTAAGCTGCGTATGCAACATTCTTCTGATGAAGAAGCTGCTTTATCCGATATTAATAAAACCATTTACCTTGACCCGGATTTACCCGGCATATACTCCATTCGGGGGACAATATTTTTCTCAAAAAAAGATTATTTGCCCGCAATACAGGACTTTGATAAAGCTATCGAAAAAGACATCAAAGATGTACACGCCTGGTTTAACCGCGGCGTTGCCCATTACAACATCGGCCTGCACAAAAAGGCTTGTTATGACTGGGACAAAGCAGGCAGGTTGGGCAATTTTGAAGCATATCGATACATCTCACGTTATTGCAAAAATGTAAAGCGCAGTGTTTACAACAGGTAATGCCCAACATCTGTAAGTTTTTCTATTTCCTACAAATTATGCAGATTAGCCCACATTTATATTCCCCCCAATGGGTGAAAACACTTCAGCGAAAATCCGTGTTATCTGCAGGCTGCGAAATTCCGCAAGCCGAATTAAGGTAGTACACCCTTTTTTGTACCTTTACACACTTAATTTTTAAAGATGATAACACAAGAAATACTTAAAGATTTAACCGGACGCGAGTTAGCGTTAAGGAGGTATCTTTGACATCGATCGTAAAAAGGTTGAAATAGAAGAAGAAGAGTTGCGCTCACAGGCACCCGATTTTTGGGACGATGCCCAAAAAGCCGAACTTCAGATGAAAAAGTTGCGTGAGCTGAAAAGCTGGGTAAACGACTACGAAGAGGTGGCCTCGGCAGTAGAAGATCTGCAGGTCTTATTCGATTTCCATAAAGCAGGTGAGGCTGATGCTGAGGATGTGGATCAGCAATATGAGCTGAGCAAGGAGATGCTCGAGAAGCTGGAGCTCAAAAACATGTTGCGCCGTGAAGAAGATAAAATGGGAGCCGTGCTAAAGATCAATGCAGGAGCCGGTGGCACTGAAAGTCAGGACTGGGCCGAGATGCTGATGCGTATGTACATTCGTTGGGGTGAGTCACACGGATACAAAGTTAAAGAGGTGAACTACCAACCCGGAGATGATGCGGGTATCAAAACAGTTAGCCTGCAATTTGAGGGAGATTTTGCCTATGGTTACCTGAAAAGTGAGAATGGCGTTCATCGCTTGGTTCGCCTGTCGCCATTCAATGCTGCTAATAAGCGAATGACTTCATTTACTTCTGTTTTTGTTATACCGCTTATTGATGATTCGATAGACATTGACATTAACCCGAGTGATATTACCTGGGAAACATTCCGGTCAGGAGGCGCCGGTGGACAGAATGTAAACAAAGTAGAAACAGGTGTTCGCTTGCGTCATGCCCCCTCTGGCATTGTGATTGAAAATACCGAGTCACGCTCTCAGTTGGGCAATAAGGAAAATGCCATGCGACTACTAAAATCTCAGCTTTATGAGATTGAGCTTCGCAAGAAGATGGAAGAGCAAAATAAGGTGGAGTCGCAAAAGAAAAAGATCGAATGGGGATCTCAGATTCGCTCCTACGTGATGCAACCATACAAGCTTGTTAAAGATGTACGTACCAATTTTGAAACATCTAACGTGCAGGCTGTGATGGACGGCGATATTGACGGATTTATTAAGGCTTACTTAATGGAGTTTGGGGCTGAAGAGGTCTACTAAACCCGGATTATGTATTGGAAAATCGTAGTGAGCATTGAAAATACAATGAAACAAGCATTTACTGAAATGAGTCGTAGCACCGCTACGGTGAATTGAAGTAAATGAATGAAGAGATTTGTTTTGAAGTAGTTTCGATGCGTAATAGGTTTTCAAATTCATATTGCGGGTTAAAACAAATTCATCAGTAATGAGTTATACACAAGTAACTTTAAAACAAAAACAATGATTACCATATTACATAATCCACGTTGTTCAAAAAGCCGCGCAGGTGTAGCCCTGTTGGAAGAAAAAGGTGTAGAATTTGAAGTTTGCAAGTATTTGGATGAAGCACTTACACCTGATGAGTTGGTTGATATAATTGATAAACTCGGCAAACGTCCTTTGGATATCATCCGTAAGAACGAGGAAGTATACAAGTCCGAATTCGCCGATAAAGAATTATCAGATGAAGAATGGATTTTGGCTATGCTTGAATATCCAAGATTAATTGAGCGTCCGATTGTTATTAATGGTGATAAAGCTGTGATCGGCAGGCCAACCGAAGAAATTGAAACGATTTTGTAACGAGTATTTTTTGACAAAATAAAAACCGCTTAGTGATTGCTCGCTAAGCGGTTATTTTATTTAAAATCACCGGACAAATCATTCCTTTGAAATCCATCGTCCGGTGAAAGAACCGTTTCTTTATCTATACGACTGACTACCAGAACTACTTGTGCCAGTTACCTTTATCGGTCCGCGTTCGATAACCAGATTCTTACGTCCACTGCTTCCTTTTGCATTCAAACTACCGGAAGAGGCTCTTAAGGCAAAGCTTAACTCCTCAGTATCATTTGTTAATTCCATCGAAACACTGCCCGATGATGATTTAAACGTGGAATTGCCTGTCAGCTTAATATTAGAACCTCTCTGACTACCACTTGTTGAAACCAGATTGACAGCACCTGTTACACTGCTTAAACTTAAACCTCCTGATGATGTACTTGCTTTAACATCACCTCGAACATCAGAAATCTTAACGCTACCCGAAGAAGCTTGAGCATACAGATTATTGCCAATAGAATTGATTGACTGACTACCAGAAGAAGTGGTTACTTCAGCCTCACCACCTACACTTTCAACTTTGATACTACCTGATGAAGCTTTGGCTTTTAGACTGCCTCCAATGCCGGCATGCTTCTGCCCGCCTGATGAGGTTGTCGAACGCACATCGCCTGTTATATCAGCCAGTGAAATGCTTCCAGATGAAGCCGATGCATTCAAATCAGAATCAATCTTTTGTGCTTTAATACTTCCACTTGAAGTTTTCAACTTTGCAATTACCTGTCCCAAATTGGATACATAAACACTGCCACTCGAATTATCGACATCAACATTGGTATTTGTGGGAACATTCAGTTCCAGCTTTCCACGTACATTTCGCAAAGAATTAGGACGATCAATCCACACGCGCAAAGTACCACCACTTACATTATGCCGGATTTTAACATCATACTTTTTTGAACCGGTTATTTCACCAGTAAGACTTACACCGTTACCAGCTCCGCCAACTATATTAACAGAGCAAAACGACCCTTCAACTTCTACATTACTAATGTTATTAAATGACTCATCAACCTTGTCAATAACATCTTGTGCTTCCACACATGCAATCATACTCGCGATTATTAGTACCGCGAGAAAACTCATTCTTTTTAACTCTTTCATCATAGTATATTTTGGGTAATACAATCAATTAATTCAGACTCCCATTTAGAGTCATCTCAAAATAGGACGCTCGTAAATTGGGATAAGTTACATGCTAATGAAAAAAATTGCCAACTTTTTCTTGAATGTGCTGTTTGATAGCTAAAACAATTATTCATCTTGTACATTACAAGCGTTTAATTAATTTTGAAACATGGCAGAAATGACATCAAATGAGTTTGAAAAGGAATGGGATGAACTCGTTCTTAAAGTCAGTAAACATTTTAAAGTAAGTGCCGAATATGAATTTATTTTGTTTGTATTGGGTATTCAGGAAATGGGCTGGGGTTTCAGAGAATTTTCCAAAACCGAGAAGATGGATTTGATTAATGTTGCCCGTTGCCGCATTTTGGTTCGTCAGGGATATATAAAAGAAACGGGAATTGATGCCGATGGTTTCCCAATATTTGAAGCTTCACCCAAGCTTAAATCAATGATGCCATCCTACCAAAATCAACTCATTAAAAAAGGTCTGATCGAATACTTTAAAAACATTGAATTCGAATAATTCAAATTGAACACTAACAATATTAAAATGAAGCATTTATTTACAATCATTTTAGGAATTGCTTTGTTGGCCTCATGCAGCAAGCAACCTAAAGAGGGTGTGATGTTACTGATGAAAACATCGAAGGGTGATATGAAAATCAAATTGTATGATGAAACACCACAGCACCGTGATAATTTCGTAAAATTAGCCGAAGAAGGATTTTATGACTCATTACTTTTCCACCGTGTAATCAACGAGTTTATGATACAAGGTGGAGATCCTGATTCTAAAGGAGCAAAGCCTGATGCCATGCTTGGTAATGGAGGTCCTGGATATCAGGTGCCGGCTGAAATAAACTACCCAGCACTTTTCCATAAGAAAGGAGCCCTTGCAGCCGCGCGCACAGGTGACAATGTTAATCCTGAAAAAAAATCATCAGGCTCACAGTTTTACATCGTTCAGGGAAAAACCTATACTGATGAGGGTTTTAAAGGTATAGAAAAGCGTTATGAAGACATGAAACGCCAACAAGTTTTCTACAAAACACTGGAAGAATATAAAGATACTCTTCAGGCTATTCAGAAAGGCGGAGATCAGGAGGCCTTTATGAACATGCGTGTAAAGATTGAAGAGGAAGTTGAAAAGAAAATGGCCAAAGAGCCAAAGCAAAGCATTCCTGAAGAAATAAAAGAGGTGTATCGTACAATTGGTGGTGTTCCTCACCTCGACGACAATTACACAGTATTTGGCGAAGTTGTTGAAGGACTGGAAGTGATTGATGCCATCGCAGGTGTTGAAACCGGTCAGGCCGATCGTCCGACAGAAGATGTTTATATCATAAAAGTAAAAGTGCTCAACTAAGTACAAGATAATCATATTAAAACGGATGCTATTCTTTGCCACTGCAAATGACTAGCATCCGTTTCTTTTAGGAAGAGAATTAGAAATCTGAAGAGATAGGTATTTCACTCGGTTATCCCTCTAGTGTCAAGTCAATTACAATGTTACGGGTATTTAATTTCCCCCATAGCCTTTCAGGCACTTCCCCAAAGGGGAAGATATTTCTGCGGGCTCACTTCCAGTTCTCCCCTTGGGGAGATACCCGTTGGGAGAGGGGGATTTATGCTTTAAGCTTAACTTGTAACCAAAGACCGTATCATTTTTGAACTACCCCTGAACTCAGAACCTAAAACTCAAGACTCATCAACCCTAAACCCAAATACACAGAACTCAAAACTCCCAACTAATACTTATCTTGCACATTCTAAAAGGAAATTTTATGCACAGATTATTAGTCTTAGCTATCGGATTACTTTTTCTGACACATGCAAATTCGCAGGAGCCTGTTTATTATGTCAATATATCAACCAACATGGGCACAATGAAGGTGAAATTATACAACGAAACACCCAATCATCGCGACAATTTTCTGAAGCTGGTAGGTGAAAAGCATTTTGACGGTACCTTATTTTATCGTGTTGTTAAAGGGTTTGTTATCCAGGGCGGTTCATCAGATTCACGTAATGCTGCACCCGGGCGTGCCATTGGATATGGCAAGGCCATTAACATCGATGCCGAATATCATGATAATTGCTATCATAAACGTGGTGCTTTATGTGCGCCCCGTCAACCCGAAGAAGTGAATCATTTTAAGATGTCGGATGTGTCGCAATTTTATGTTGTACAAGGTCGCAAGTACACAACTGAGGAACTGGATTTGATTGAAAAGGCCACCAACAATCCAATCAAAATAGAACTGAAAAAGCAGTATTACCTGCCACATAAAGAAGAGTTAGCAAGGTTGAAAAAGGAAGATCCTAAAGGTTTCAATAAACTACTGCGCGAGATCAAGGATAAAATCAATTTTCATTATAGCATATCGGATAAAGTTGAATTTAGCGAAGAGCAACGGAAAGTTTATTCAACCATTGGAGGTACGCCTGAACTGGACGGCGATTATACTGTTTTTGGCGAAGTAGTTGAAGGCATCAATGTAATCAGTAAAATTGCTTCGTTGCCAGTGGATAAACACAATCGCCCAAGAACCGATGTGAAAATTAAGGTAAGTATAGTAACGAAATAAAGACATAGCGAAAAGACTCAAAACAAGTTCATCATGTTTAGAATCTTCATCATCTCATTAATTGTAATCAGCTTTGCAGCCTGCAAAGGTAAAACAGATCAACAGCAAAAGGTGGTCGATACCTTCAAAGGATCGTATAAGGAGAACGTTAAAGGCATAGTTAGTCTGCGTACTTTTGACCACTACACACGCCAACTCAACGATGGTTTTGGCTTTTATGTTGCTCCTAACCTTGTGGTTACTAACCTTAGTTATATAAAAGGTGCCTATAAAGTAAAAGCTTCGCCAATGGGCTTACAGGATTTCTCTTTAGTTCAGGGATTTGTTGCCTACGATGTGGATCTTGATCTGGCTTTGTTAAAAGTTAGTCGTCGCAATCTGAATTATCTAAGCATAAAAGACGCCACATTTAAAGCTGACTCTGTTTATCAAC
>NZ_CEXQWX010000045.1:0-39229 GCF_982718395.1 Carboxylicivirga sp. | reverse complement strand
AATACAATTTGTCGCTCAACGTTGAGCGACAAATTGTATTTGCCTTTCATATCAACCATTTTGGCACCATTATGAAATAATGAATAGTTATCGGGTGTTGACGCTACGCCAACACCACCCAAACCAATTGTTCTTGCATCCGGTACAACGGTTAAAGATGAAATAGTATTACCTATATCCTGTGCCTTACTTATAAAGGCAACCCCTGATATACCAATAATTAATAATATTCTTTTAATCATTTTCCTCCCACTTAAGTACAAAGCCTACATCGTAAGCCGGCATATTATAGCTATTTTCAAAAGTGACCCTTATAGTCAAAGTAAAACGGACATTATCGACTTGTCCATTTGAAAAAGTATGTGTTTTAGGTAGCTTATTTGTTGGAATAGTTAACACTCCTGTTTCTTCATCAATTACTACCCCGTATTCTGCTGGATCTATTACTACATCCTCAATAATGGTTGTTCCTAGTAAATAGAATTCTCTTATACTGAACCTTGTATTGGGCAAGTTATTAGGTACCATATTAATTTTGCTTAGAACTAATGTTTCACCTTCAACCAAAGGAGTACCACCTGTCATAACATCCACTTCAGTATAGTTTACTTCTTGCAAGCCAGTCTTTTCTGCAATAAAATGAACATCAGCAGTCAACTCTTTGTCTCCATCTTTAGCTTTTACATTAACAATCATAAATGAACTATTATCCAGTCCATGCTTTGCCATGTAATCTTTGCTGACAGTGACAATTCCACTTTCATCAATAGAAATAAGTTTGTCAACCGGTAAATCAATCATCATTACTGATGTGATACCCTCAATACTAAAAGTCCAATTACCAGAAATAATAAAAGGTGAGCCACTTGAAGCATCTTCCCCCTTATCGTAATAACGTGGATCGCGAGTATACGCAAAATCTGCTTTTTCTACATTCAAAACATTTATGACTAATTCATTCCTCACCACTTGATATTCGTAATCAGGATGCGTTGTTTCAATTACTATTGTATAACTTCCGGCTTCATAATTTTGTCCGGAATTAACCACCATAGAACCGTCGTCCGACAACTGCACGTAATCAGTTGGAGTGTCTAGTACTTCATCACCTTTTTTTACTTCAATTAATTGGTGAGTACAACCCGATAATTCGGGTTCATATACAGGTGCCTCTATTAAATATTCATCGCTTTTTGAAATATTGACGGCAGCCGGGTAAGTAACGCTAAACTTTGGTGCTTCAGTAACACTTAGTTTATATATTACAGTCGCAACATCTGTTTCAAAATGAATATTTGTGGCAGTTAAGATAACCTTATAACTACCCTTTTCTAGCATATGACCTTTGGCTAATGTGATAACACCATCCGAATCAACCTCAAAATACTCAAGCGCATCTGTATTATTCACATCCTCTTTTAACACTTTTGTAATGCTATATACTACCTCCACATTTTGAGGCGTGATATTGGGAGCTGGAAAACTAAGCTCCTCATATTCAACTACAGAAAACTCGCTGGTTTCCAATGTAAAAGTTCCTATCTTACTTTTGATATTTTCGTCGTCATCACAAGCAAACTGAAGCTGGATTAATAATCCAATCATCAAAATCTTAACTATCTGTTTCATAGACTTTATTTAAAATTAATACTTGATTATATTTTTATACATAGATTCTTTTTCACCTTTAAACTTTAGATAATAAACTCCATCTTTTAAGAAACTCAGACTCTCCGATATCTGAATGGTTCTGTCAATTGATTTGGAGTAAACCTTTACACCATTTACATTGTATAATTCCAGCATACCTGATTGAGGTTCGTCAAATTGGATGTTTATCATATTGTCAGTTGGGTTTGGATAAACAATCCAATTGAAATCATCCTCAACTAGCTTTTCCTGCTTGGTTCCGGTATTCAGAACAAAGTAGTTTTCAGTCAGTGATGTTAAGAATACCAATTCATCATTGAAAGGATTACGGAATTCAACCTTTGGCATACTCATTGAGAATGTCTGATGATCCTGATTATAAATATCTTTGTATTTTGTTACCCAATATTCAGGAATATCCAGTTCATTGAACGACAGTCCCACAAGCGATATTAACCCTGTTTTATCATACCAGGCTTTTTGTCCATCTAAACCTGGTATTTCTTCAATAATTACTTCACCAGTCTCTGTATTGATTCGATTTAAATTATGCCCAATCATATTAAACTCATTGGTATAAGAATTGAAATAAAGATTAGCAACATTATCTATATCTTCATTTGCAGTTTTCTTAATCTCAATAAGTTCTTCTTCGGTATTGAGAACACAATATTCTAGATTCGTGGTAACAACTATTGCGCGAGTTTTATCATCATTCAACACAAAATCTGCCGTATTCATCAGGGTATTATAAATATCCTTCTCGCCAGTTTGGACATTTAGTTTAACAAATGACTTAGAGCGGTTATTATGGTAGTAAATAAACTGATCATTGTTACTTATATCCAATTTCTGCAGCTCTTCTATGTAAGCTGTAGTATATACATTATGTGCGAATGCACCTGCGTACTTTTGCTCTACAGATAAGTCTTTACCATTCACCCTAAACTGGGCAATATCATCACCAACAACTACATACAAATAATCGCCCTTATTGGAAATAATACACTGACCACAAATAGCATTTGTTTCTATCGTAGAAACGGCATAAGTTTCCAAATCAACTATTTTAATCTCCTTGCCGCCAATCAATGGAACGTATGCATATCGATCATCTTTTGATAGTGCCAGGTTATAAAGCGCATAGTTGTTATCAATCGAATTTGATAAATTAATAACGACACCAGGTTTTATTTCTGAGTTTCTTATCTCGTTGATAGAAATATTCTGGCTGAAGTTATAAACGGCAATAACCTTATCATTTGCATTCGTTACCTTAGCACCTGTCGGTGCATCGATGTCTGACTCAAGCGTTCTACGTTTGACAATTGTTTCTTCACTGAAATTACAAACTATCTCTTTTTCTGTTATCAGATCATAGCCTACAATTGCATTGGCGTCATATACATCACCTAGAAATACGCTTTTGGCACTCTTATCATGAGTATGAATGAACTCTTCCGGTTTTTTCTTATTGATTCTAACAAAGTGCCCGTAATTATCAGCATAGTAGATATAATCTTCGTTTTCCTGAGAGGAAACTACTCCCGCATAGTACCCGTTGTTATATATTTCACGGTCATAAACAATTATTCTTTCTATTTCTTTTGACTCAGTATCAAAAAGTGCATACTGAGACCCTTTTGAAGGAATAATCAATTTTGTTTGTGAACCATCAAAATAGAGTATATTATCATATCCGAAAGTTCTCATTTCGGTCCGAAGATTATAGTTTAGCCTAACCGATTGAGTTTCCAAATCAATCATCGATATGTTTTCACCATACTCTAAAGTGAATGCATAATAATACAATTGATTTTTATCATTTATACCCCACTTTTCAACATTACCATAGGTCCATGAACGCTCCTCCTCATAGATAAACACTTCATCATTTTGCGCATCATAAATTCGTATTTCATCTAAGAAAGAAGCACAAAAGCGTCCATCTTTACTCACAATGAAGTCATTCTTTGAAAAATACCTGGCATTGTAAGGAGTAATTGGTGTAATCCAGCTTCCTTTACCTGTAGAAAGCTCAGGAATATGGGTAAGGCTAAAATCATCTAAGTTGATTTTGTAAGCATTATTATCCAATGTTGCTACATAGGCTGTATTATTTGCAATCTTTATTTGCATCGGACGCCCTTCTAGTTTTATCTGTCTGACTTCCTCTAAGTTGTCATTATCATAAACAGCAACGCTACTATCGTTATATTGAGCAATCAATAAATAATCGTCTGAAAACTGTACCTCCTCTACCCTTGTTGGCAGTTCAATAAACTTCACTTTTTCATTATCCGTACTTTTAACATACACATTCCCACTATTTCGACCGGCGTAGGCTATCAGCCCATTTTTAATAGATATGGATGAAATACCATCGATCTGCTCTACACCAATTGGGTGTACATAAGGAATGGTGAATGTATCTTCAGTCACATCGGGATCAGGCACATCAGGCACATCAGGTCGATCAGGAAGGCCATCAGAACATGATGCAGTAATTCTTGTTATTGGAATCTCTCCCCGATTGGTTTCAAGGATTATTACAGCATCTACCTCCTCCTTCAGTACAGGCTTGTATTTGAGGGTCGCTGAAAAAGGAGCTCTTTCGTTTACTACAAATGAAGTCTCACCAAGAGACCAATCTTCAGGTAGAATCACATTTTCAACTACTAAATCCTGGTTTCCAACAACCTTTATATTTAGAGTTTTACTCCCCGTATATTTATATTTAACCTCACCAAAATCCAGTTCATCCGTGTATGATAATTCGAACTGTTCTACATATCCACGTACACGAACTGTTTTTAACTGCTTATCGTTATAGGTGATCTTTATCTTCTCATCGATATATCCGTTAGCCGGTGGCGTTATCTTAAATTTAATCTCTGTTTCACTCTGAGCATTTAATGCATCAACCGTATTTAATATTTCTATGGCCGATGAGTATGCAAAGTCGATGTTATTAATTGGCTGGTCTGAAGGATTCTTAATAATAAATGTGCCTTCCGAAGCTTCACCAACGTCCATACCATCTATGTTTATTTCGCTTACAACTGATAAATCATTGCTTGTGTCAATACCATTGATAACAATAGATACACGCTGCTTATCCTCTTGCAAAGTATTTTTATAGGAAACTACAACTCTGTATTTCCCAGCTGCCGGATTATCAATTACAATTTGCTCAACATTATCAACAACATTATCACCTTTTGTGGCAGGCAACGCAGGATTTTCAACATCTAACACCCACGGGTAAAACTCATTACCAAGCTCATCATAAATACGAACATCCATATCGTTAATTAACACAGGTGTCCTGTTATCTAACTCTTCAGGCATAGCATCATGGGCAGGGTCAGTCCATACCATTGTCAGTTTTAATGGTTCAGACCCCAATGCGTCAACTTCAAATTCAACCAACTCTTCAATATCAAGCTGAATAATATCTGCTTCTGTTTTATTTATTAAGGGAATTGCAGCTTCAGTATCTAATAAGCCCCAACCATAGGCATAATCAGGCCCTGTAGCAGTACCACATTCTTTAGCCGAATGAATAACGACTGCTTTACACAGGCTTGATGACATGTAAGAACCATAGGTATTTTTATGATATTCTTGTAATAAAGCAATCGATCCGGTAGCAGCAGGAGCAGCCATTGAAGTTCCGCTTTGCAGTTCATAATCTTTATAACCAGAATTTGTACAACTATAAATATCAACCCCTTCAGTTACAATATCCGGCTTAATACGCCCATCATCAGCAGGCCCCCATGAAGAAAAATACGCCGAACTAACGGATGTCGGATATAGGTAATCTGTTTTATTTATTGCCCCAACGGTTAATATATTTTTAGCCACCGAGTGAGTTGGTATACAATCGTAAGGTCCATTAACAGGAAAAGGTTCCATATCAGGCTCGGCCAGAACTGCTCCTTCATCTGTCATATAAAGGAAGTTTCCCGCTTCAACTCCATCTCCAAAACCGCGCGAGTTACCGGCAGCTTTTACCATTAAATAATTTGGGTATTCATAAGCAATAGCATCCCAGGTAGAAGCCTGCTGATTGTAGTAACCAAACTTATAATCCTCATCGGCACTTATCGTATGATCGCCATGCCACACCCATGCACCCTTATAGCCATCCCAATTCCAGCCTGCTACTCCACCATAAGAGTGGTTTGATAAAATCATACCTCTTCGTGCCTCATCATTCATTTCGAGAAAGTCACTGCTCATGTTATATGACAGTACTGTAGCCGATGAAGCCATTCCACGTGCTTTTTCATCAACACCTTTACCTGCTATTGTGCCAGCAACATGTGTTGAATGCGCCAATGTGAAATCTGATTCTCCCTCTTTCACCCGATTGTTAAATTCCTGGTGATATATATAAGCCAATGCACCATCCCATAAGCCAATATTGATATCTTGCCCTGAAAGGTTGAGGTTATATTTCCCTCCTGTTACCAGGTGTTGATTACCTATGGAATTAAAACTGTGCAGGTTAGTTGTTACATCATATAAGGGTAAGCCATTTTTATTTAAACCAACCAATAATCTGGCTCCTCCATTTAGGGTATCAAGCAAAGTCCAGTTTTTTTGCTGGGCAGCCTGATAAGCCTTTAATTGGATTTGTCTGTGTCTAATTAATGCACCATCAAGCTTTTGCCACTGTTGGGCAACCACCTGATTAGCAATGGTAATTAGAAAAATAATTAGAATTTTTTTCATATGATTATATTTTCTTTCATTAGCCATATGGAACTCTTGATGAAATTCAATCATTCCAGCATGTACATTTAAGAATGATTGAATTTTATACTCGTTTCACTTATCTGATCGTTAGTTTTTTTCCATTGTGAGATCAAAATGTTCAATCAAATAAGTTGCACTTTTTGCTTCTACAGCAATTGCCAGATCGGCAAAAAATAAATCGCCATTATCCCGCACTTCAACAGTTGGTACGTATGGCGTAATATCGTCACCATCAATCTTCACTTTGGCAAGCGGGCAGTTAAATCCTGTCAAATCTTCTCCTTCAATTGCCAAACCATCGTAAGCTCCAATTATAAATGCGTTCTCATCCAGATAACCGAATGTAGGATCTTCCAATGAGCCAGCAACTTTAGTTGTAGTACCACTAAAACCATCAATGTAAAAATTACTGTAATCATTCGGATCAACTGTAATACGCATGCTCCATTCAGTCTCAAGGTCCTCAGACTTCTTATTGGTAACATAGGTAACTTTTCCTGTGTAGTAACCTACCAGATGCGCATATGGATGATCATCCGGAGCATCGATCAAATCATCATCTAATATGGAGACAACGCAACGGGCCATATCACCCAATCCGTAGTTATCGTCTTCAATTAATTCGATGGCAAACTGACGCTTTGTATTTTCGTCTGTGTTATCAATTAATTCAACCTCAATAGTTGCTATATCACCTTTTGGCTGTATAATTTTTTCAACTCTGTAATGAACACCCTCCTCAGCAGGATTTTCAAAACCATCACTAGTCACCCCAATTTGCAGACTTTCTGCAAATGCAACAGCTTCACTTAGCTTTACTTCTATTTCAAGTGTACCTGCCGATTCTTTTTCTTCATAATCAACTTCAATAAATGACACTTTCGTCTTCTCAATTACAGGCTCATCCGATTTGGAACAGCCGGTAAAACACGCTAACAGAATGGCAAACGCCATTAGAAATACATTTTTCATAATATATTATTTTAATTATTTGATATTAAAAAGTCTTTAGTATCCGGGGTTTTGCTGCTTAGCATCCTCAGCGAAAATCATTTCTGATTCTGCAATAGGATAAACCACTTTATAATTGTCGTACCCAATTGTTCCTGTGGTCATATCGGTATGCTCCAGATCTTCCCTTTCTTCAGCTGAGTTGTAACGGACAACATCTATTTGATTTCGCCAAAGGTCGTATGCACGATGGCCTTCGCAGAATAACTCCAATCTTCTTTCGAATAATATGTCATCTAAAGTTATTGAGCTATCATATTTATCAGGTTCAACATCAGTCCGCTTAGCTCTTAATTCGTTCAATATCTGAGCAGCTTTTTCCGGTTCGCCCAATTGAAACTGACATTCAGCTTCTATTAAAAAAGCTTCGCTATATCTGAGAATACGCAGATTATTTAAGTATACAGAACCTTGCTTACCAGGAAACTTATGCGATGGTATATAGTAGGTTTTTCCCTGGCTATTGTATTCGGCAAAAATATCGAATCGTACATCATCGTATTTCAAATCCATAAACGTCTTTACCGCAGCAAGCCCCTTATGTCCATCCTGTTGAACTGACATTAAATTACCTATACTGTTTAATCCAGCATGGGTATCTTCCGTTACAACTAATTCAAAGATTGACTCTGAATTAAAATCACGAGTAAATGAATTGATGTAATCCTCTTTTTCAGCCAGTTCATAAGCATTGCTAACTTTAGCCAGATATTCAAGTGCTTTCTCGTAGTTGTTATTTACATCCTTATACCTAACATCTCCCATGTATAAGTAAATCCTCGCCAACAATAAATTAACCGCATCCTGACTTAAATAGCCCTGAGCCTCGGTCGGCAGATCAGAAATGTTATTCTCCAATTCTGTAACTATGAAATCGTAAACTTCCTTAACAGTATTTCGTCTCCAGTTATCAAATAAACTTACATTATTGCTGGCTTTGATTACAATACCTAAGGCATCTTCTTTAATTTCTCCTTTACCTAAATTGGCATACAGTGGCCCATATAGTTTCACCAAACTAAAATGCATATAAGCTCGTAAACACTTTAATTCGCTTAAATATTGACCAAATTTCTTTTCATTTGACAAATGTGCAGAACGTTCAATTACATCATTAATATTTGTAATCGCACTATAGAAAAGTGAATAAAATTCATTGTTTGTACTATTCTCAATCCAGTGAAAATCATAATACCTGTCGAGATCTCCTTCAGAAAAACTGGGTATTATAACATTATCGCCCATCAGCTCTCCTAGCAAATCATATTGAGACTGAAGGTCTGTGTTACTCTTTAACGAGTTGTACGCACCATTTACGGCGCTTTCCATATCTTCTATAGTCGAAATCACCCCTTCAGCGCCTATTGCATCTGAAGGTTTTACATCCAATATGTCATGGCATGCAGATAGCAAAAACACCATCATACATAAAGGCATAATTTTTTTTATCATCATCCTATAATTTTAGATTGACTCCTAGTTGTAAAGTTTTTAATAGTGGGAAATATTCAGGGCTATGTAATCTTCCGTTATTACCAACTTCAGGGTTGAGATGCTTATATCCGTAAAGTGTCCATAAATCACTACCCGTAAAATAAACACTGGCACCTTTAATATTTAGCTTCTCACAAAAGGCTTTATTGAAGTTGTACTGAATGCGCAGGTTTTTAAGTCGTAAATAGTCTCCGTTGAGTAAACTCGCTGAAGTCATCGCATTCGAATAATCCGGGTTAATACTCGATGTGTAAATGACACGTGGCCTCTCCGCATTATCACCTGGCTGATGCCAAATACCATTTTTGTACTCGTGGTATATATTATATGTCCCTATTGCATTACCTGCCTGATTGGCAGACATCGGATCAAACAATTTCGCTCCAATTGAATAGGTAAACAAACATGATAACTCAAAATTCTTATAATTAATGGTATTTGTTATTCCACCAAAGAAATCAGGATATGCTTTTCCAACAACCTGACGTGGCGCTTCATTGAAATTGTAAGTTACATTCCCATCTGCATCATACCAGGTTGGCAGGCCATTATCAGGATCTACACCTGCAAATTTTCTTAGATAATAGGAGTATAAGTCAGCGCCTTCCTGATAGATGTATGGATTATCAATTAAATCCTCATCCAGCTCAGACACCGTTGCTTTCATATGACTTATATTCCAATCAAGATGCCATTTCAATTCTTTGTGAGCGATAATATCAACACCTAAATCCAGGTCAAAACCAATATTCGTTAAGGTACCATCATTTAAGAGTACTGATGCAAATCCATTTGTTTCGCTGATATTTCTGTAGTTAAGTAATCCTTCAGTTTCCTTGTGATATACTTCAACATTGATATCATATCGATTAAATAAGCGAGAGGTTAAACCCAGATTATAGGTTTTAGAATATTCCCAAGTCAGGTTTTCATTACCTAAAGTACTTAACCGCAATGTTGTATTACTGTTGTATACTTCGCTTGCATCATAAAAATTTTGATACTCAAACAATTCAACCGGCAAATTACCTGTTGTACCATAACTAAATTTCACTTTGGCAAAATCTAGCCATTCCTTTTGCAGAAACCTTTCACTGCTAATTATCCATCCTGCAGATACCGAGTAAAAATTACCCCAGCGATTCGACGGGCTTAAACGTGAACTTCCATCACGACGAATACTTGCCCCTAAATAATACTTGTTTTTATAATTATAATCGAACTTACTGATGTATGAAATCAGGTTATCTTCATTTACTCCTTCACTTAAAGATTCAATTTTAGCCGCATTACTCAGATATAGCAAATCATTATGTGTATAGTCTGTAGCAACCCCTCCCAGAAAATTTGTTTTAGATCGACTCAATTCATATCCACCAAGCAGTGACAATGAATGCTTCTTTATCATCTTCTGATAAGTAAGAATATTTGAGGTTGTCAGCTTTTTAGCATTAATCATCGATCGTTCTACCATTCCGTTTTGAGGGGCAGAAATGGATTCTTTTTTATTAATATTGTAATCATCTGCAAATGTTATATCAAAGGCATTGGTTGATTGGAATTTCAAACCTTTAGCTATATCATAAGCCAATACTCCATTTGTTATTGAACGTGCCTGATAGTTTGTAGCACTCACATAATCCAATTCAATTAGTGGATTTGGATATGAGGTATTATAGGCAACATTCTCATTATAATGCCCATTAACAGTGATAGCTGCCGATGGATTTAAATACTGCAAGGCATAAATTGGGTTGCTACGATAAAGTGCCCCAGATGATCGTCCTTCTTTAATTCCATAAGAAAGATTTTCACTTAGTGTAATATTTAATCGCTTATTTACTTTAAAAGAAACATTTAGCTTACCGGTAAATCGCTCATATCCACTTCCATCAATTATTCCTTCCTGATTATAATAGCCCAGAGATGCATAGAAATTTTGTTTTTCATTACCTCCCTGTGCGCTTAAATCGAATTTATAAGTTTTAC
The DNA here is from genome assembly GCF_982718395.1 of Carboxylicivirga sp. NCBI lineage: Bacteria > Pseudomonadati > Bacteroidota > Bacteroidia > Marinilabiliales > Marinilabiliaceae > Carboxylicivirga > Carboxylicivirga sp. The sequence continues at coordinate 28,318 of NZ_CEXQWX010000045.1, read as the reverse complement.
CAATTTTCAGAACTTCATCGGCCCAAGAATAATGATGTGGCGATAACATTTGCTCCCATTGCGAAGTTGAAAGACCTCCGTAAGAAAAGCTTCCATCCTGAGGGTCATTCGGATGATATAGATGCCCCTTGTAGTAAATATTCTTTAAGGCCTGCAAATGATAGTCTCGTGCAACATCTTCACTTAAAACAAGATTCGACTCATAAAATGCATTGGTATTATAATCCCATTTGTCCATATAACCGTTGTCGTATAGCAATCGATTATAAAAAGCACCATACATATAATTGGCTAACTCAGGCGCATCCATATATGGCTTTTTTTGACCGGGGATTGCATAATCGCTTATTCCGGCTGCTACATTTACATTGAATTGTAAATCCCCCTGTTTACCAGATTTAGTTGTGATAATAACCACTCCATTTGCGGCTCTGCTACCGTACAAACTCGTGGCTGCGGCATCCTTCAAGACCGTCATACTTTCAATATCACTGGGATTTATCAATGCCATCGGGTCAGACGATTCCTGTGACGATAAATTCTTATTCTCAACCGGAATACCATCGATCACATATAACGGTTGTGTGTTACCGTTAATTGAGCCTATTCCTCTAATCTGAACATTCATCCCACTCCCGGGCTGTCCGCTACTTTGCGTGATTCTAACTCCTGATGCCGATCCCTGAATGGCCTGAATTGGCGATGCAACCGGTGCACGATTAATGACTTCGTTGTCAACTTTTACAGAACTACCATTATAAGTACCTTTTGTTGTGGTACCATAAGCAACTACAATCACTTCATTCAAATCAGTCCCCTCATCTAACAGTACAACTCTCAAATAATCAGGACTCGACACTTTGATTATTTGCGTCTTCATACCAATAAATGAGACTTTTAAAGTCATACCTTGTGTAAATGGCAAACTAAATGTTCCGTCCAATCCGGTTGGTTGACCAATTAAGGTGCCGTCAATCACAACACTAACACCAATTAATGGCTCACCTTTATCGTCAACAACACACCCCTGTATTGTTTTTATTTCCTCTTGGGCTTCGTAACGAGATTGTATAATTTCTTCCGGTTTTTTAGGTCTTATGACAATAAAATCATCTATTAAATCATAAGTGAGGCCAGAAGTTTCTGTCACTTTCGTCAATAAATCTTCCAGCGTATAGGTTGTAATATCAACTGATATTTGATCACTTAGATTTATTACATTACCGCTAGAAAATGTGCTAAGTCCGGTCTGTTGTTGAATTAGATCAAACAACTGTTCGTAACTCATTTGCTTCTTTTTTACAACAACATCCTGAGCCAGTCCTGTGGCCGATACATTCAACAATAAAGCAAACATTATAAAAAAGCTCATTCGCATAACCAACATAACTTTACGTGGAATAGCAGGTTGCACGAGTAGTGCATACCGCTTCCAGAATTTTTTCATATTTTTGTAATTAGAGATTAATATTTGTGGGTAATGCTTTCCACGGAATTACCCATTTATTTATTTCAAAGGCCAAAGATTGTTTCCAGCAATCTTTGGCTTTATTCTGTTTCTTTTATCAACACAATCCTTCCCTCAACACTAATATCAATATTCGATGTTCGCTCGAGTATTTCCATCAATAATTCGAAATTGGTACCTCTTTTAAAATTTCCTGAGAAAGTAAATTCAGACACTTTACTGTTTGCAAAAAAGAAGTCAACATCATACCAGCGAGAAATTCGTTCTGAAAGTTCTTTTAATGACATATCCTTAAATTTCATTACCCCATCTTTCCACCCGGTTATATATGATACATCAACTTCTTTCACTGTCAATCTTGAATTATCATGCACTATTTCAGCTTGTTGACCAGGCTTGATCACTATCTGCTTACTTCCAATATTTACCCCAACACTACCCTCAACAAGTGTAATCTGATCAAGCTTATCATCGCCATAGCTCATCACATTAAAGGAGGTTCCATAAACTTTAACACTTGAAAGGCTCGCATTAACGACAAATGGCTTTTTCGCATTGTGAGCAACTTCAAAATAAGCTTCACCCAATAGCGAAACTTCACGCTTTTTACCTATAAAATTCACAGGAAATTTAAGTATTGAGCCAGAGTTGAGCCAAACCTGTGTTCCATCATTCAATATAAGATGATACTCACCTCCATATGGAACACTAATTGTATTATACTGCAGTTCATCTGTTTCAATATTATTATATACCAGAGTACTTGATGAATCTTTTCCTACGACTACTCCATCCTCAACCACCAGGTTTATTTCATCATTGCTCAAATCAACACTACTACCATCGCTTAATGTTACTATTGCTTTTTTTGAAACTGAACCTATATTTTCACTAAATTGTAGATTTTCATGCTCTCTTTCAGATATTATCCATATACTGACACCTAAAATAAGAGGAATAAAAATGGCAACTGCATAAGCCAATGCAGATTTGCTTGGACGGTGTTTCCTAACTACCTTCTGATAAGCTTTTGACGAATTAAATCTGCGATATTGGTGTGTTTTATTCACAAAAGATTTTGCATCTATAATCTTATAGAATTGCATTTCATTGAATGGGTCTTTGAGCCACCTGTTCAATGAAGCCCTTTCACTATCGCTTAATTTTCCGGTAAGGAAATTACTAATAAGATGTGCTATTTGATCTGATGATAATTTCATTTCTTTTTGTCTATATCCCTAAGACAAAAAAAAGTAATCGTGGAGTGCTTCTATCTTTATTTTTTTTAGTCCTGACGCAACATCTCCCTCAACATTCTGTATGCTCTTTTTTTATTGCTTTTTACAGTGTTTAAAGTCACATTTAATTCCTCTGTAATCTCAACATTTGACATTTCGCACATAGATAACATAACAACTTCGCGTGATTTTTTAGGCAAATTATTTATTGCTTTATATAAGTTAGCATGAACTTCCTCCTCTATATAATTGAAGTCGTATATTGAGTCAGATTCAATAGAGAGATAATCAGAAAGCCTCTTCTCATCAACATTTTTCTTTCTTAGAGTATTCAGACACCGATTTCTTACACTTGCATATAAAAATGCTTTTAGCGATATTTTTACATTAATACTTTGCCGCTTATCCCACAAATCAGACATAACTTCCTGTACTAAATCTTCACATGCTTCATCATCATGTATATATTTTGAAGCAAAACAACACAATCGAGAATAATACTCTTCGAACAACTGTTTAAATACCTTCCTGTCTCCTTGCTTTAATCTAAAAGCTGATAAATCAAAACACTCCATTTCACACCAAGTTTTTAATGTAAGCTAATTTCAAAATGCGGTTCAGTTTTTCTACTTCTCTGAAGCTCTAATCTGACATATTGCTATCAAATCATTGTTCTTATCCCAGACTCTTCCCTGTTACAATCATTCGAATTAACGAACATGTAAACGATAAATAGCCAAGTACAACCACGCAAAAACACTCACACACATATAACTGATATACAGCAATAAACATGAGTCACCACATGAAAATCATAATAACTACAAAGATGTAAGTCAGTGAAAATGTAACTTTGAGGTATTAAAACAGGGAAAATGAGACTATATATCAATCTTCTATTTGTAATTATCTTGTTCGTTCAATGCACAAAAGTTGATGTGCCAGACGCACAATTACAACTTGTAGATTCAATTTCCGTAGCAAACCCTGACTCGGCCATACAGATCCTGGAAAATCTACTACATCAGAAACGTAGTGATAAAAAGACCCGGATTTTATTTGAACTAGGTCACCTTAATTATATACAACACAATTACGATACTTCTAAATATTACTTTAACCGTTTGTTAAAAAGGGAAGATGCAAGCAATCAGGATAAAATATTAAGCCTAAGACATATTGCCTACATACATACCAATGAATCAAAATTTTATGAAGCTATTCATGCCTTCAATGAACAATTAAAGTTGAGTGAAGAAAGTAACGATAGTACTGAGATATGCGGAACCTGGATTGATCTGGCTGAAATTTATCGGGAAGAAAAACTTTGGAATGAATTTGATGAATATATAAATAAAGCAAAAAGCTATGCTGAATTAAACAGTGATAGTGCTAATCTAGCGAGGCTCTACAATATGATTGGAGCAAAATTATCTACGCAAAAAAATTATTCTGAATCCAACGCTTATTTGAAAAAAGCTATCTCATACCTTACCAAAGAACAGCAAATCTATATTCCTTATTTGAAGCAGAATATTGCTCAAAATCATGAAGCTCAAGGCAAAACTCATTTAGCTATAATGAATAATAAAGAGTTACTTAATTTATATCAGACAAGTAATGATCAGCTTCGATTTGCACGAGTTAGTTTAAACTTATTTGATTCCTATGCAAAGTTAAACATGAATGATAGTGCTCTTTATTTTATCAGGAATGCATATCGCATTTGTGATTCGCTCAACTTCCATAATGATAAACTGATTGCGTTGAATAAGTTAATCGCATTTTATGAAAATCAAGAGAGCTATCGGGAGGCATTAAAACTGAAATTTGAGCACGATGCTTTGAAAGATTCATTAAAACAAAGCGAAAGTCAATTTATAAATCAACAGTTACAGGAAAATTACAATAAAGAAAAACAGGCTATTCGTCAGGAAGCAAAGGAATCGAGACGAAGAATACTCATTATCCTGATAGCTGTTTTACTAATAACCATACTCTTATTTCTCTATCTACAAGTTCGTAAACATCTAAAATTAAAGTCTAAAGAGAAAGACATCCTTTTATTACAAAAGGAAAAAACAGCAAAAGAACTGGAGTTAAAACGAAGTGAGATTTTCGACTTCTCCACCCGTTTAATCGAAAAAAATCGTATCCTCCTTGATCTGGAACAGGAATTACAACTCATAAAAAAGAGTGAGGTTTCGCCTTCTCAATTGAACAGTATCCGACAGTCTCTGAAAACACACCTATTAAATGAAAATGCACAAAGCCTTATTGAAGAGAAAATAGAAAACGCCAACTCCGATTTCTTCATTCAGTTAAAAGCTAAACATCCAAACATTACTTCTGACGATATCCAGCTAATTGGTCTGTTGCGCATGAAGTTTAATACCAAACAAATATCGGAAATCCTTAATAGTAGTGAGCGAGCAATTGAGTCTAAACGATATAGATTGCGTAAAAAACTTGACCTTCAAAAGGGTATTAACCTCACTGAATATATTCTAAATCTCAAGTAAAATCTATTTTACCCTTCTTTAAACATCTATCTAAAAAAGTTAGAATAAAGCTGCATCCTTGTCCTAAAAAATTCTGAATGCAAAAAACAATAAATCTCATACTATCTTAACGTTTGAACTTGAAAAGTATGCTCACAACAGCCAGATACTAAAGACGCTTGAGGCAGAAAGCATTGAGATTTATAATCGATTAAGACCGCATTATTCATGCAACATGCTAGCCGGAACAGATGTATAAACAATAAAAATCAAAAAATACAACAAAAAATTAGTCCCCAAGGGTTACCCCCTTAGGGACTAGCAGGAATGTTATTATTTTAATCCAATAATTGGTAACGCTTTTTTAGGACTAGTCACTAATACAAATTAGAACTTTTGCACTTCCGATAACCAAAAAAAATTATTCACCGATCATGGTTATTTCAACTTCCTCAAACTTCTTAAACATCCTCCTCCAATGCTTCTTACACATTTTTGGTGTTAAAGAATAAACATATTCAGGATATGCATCTGTGACAAATTTTTCTTCACCATGCACATATTTATTTTCGATGTATTGAATCATTTGATAATTCGTCTCCTGTAACGTTTCCCACTTAATCTTAAATGTGTTATTGGAATTAGCTAACTCTTCAGCAGTTGGCCCATTTTCTATTAAATTATTAAGAATTGATTTAGCTGTTTTCCGCATTTCTTCATACATGTCAGCATTAGTATCAAAACTAATCACCAACTGGAAATTCTTCCAGGGCATTACAGCATCATTCATTGTTGCATCTACTCCAACGGTATAAGTACCTCCCATTTCTTCGCGAAGGATTTTCATATATCTTTCACTTAATACTCGCTGTAATGTAGCAAATGCGGCTGATTCTTTATAGCTTAATTTTTCGTCTCTACTTCTTTGTAAGTAATATGACACTATAGGTGTTTTGACGTTTGTTTTAAAGCTTATTTCGCATGATTTTGCCACTGTTCTACCCCTGTCCACCGGTTTTAAATTCACATTGTTCATTTTCATACCGCCAATGTACCGGAGCACTGTTGGTTTAATCTTTTCTATTTCAAAATCTCCAACGATGAAAACATTCAAATCACCAATATTGGCCACCATTTTTTGATAAATATCAAATGCTTCTTTGAAGTTCACCTTGTCTAATTGATCAATCGTTTCCCTTAAATCTCTCGGATGATTAAGCACAACAGATCTCAATGTGTCCAGAAATAAACCTTGAGGCGTTTTGTTTTCTTTTGAGCTTCTAATATTATCAATGCTTATATTGAATTGCTTTTCATCACCCTTCGCCATCCTGATAGATGCATACATATCTTTCAGAAGCTGTTGAAAAGATTCCGTTTGAGATCTTCCGGTAATTTCAATCTGATTTTCAGAAATGGCTAACTGATATCCAATCGAATTTAAGGCTCTAAAGGCCTCATGTTCTCTTTTTGTCATGTTTGCATAGCCTCCGGATCTTGCGGCCATACCAGCATAATGATTGGATACATTATAGTCGTCTAACGTACTTGTTCCTCCAAGACTGATTGCCTTTAATTGAATTACATTTTCATCAAGCTCTGATTCTTTAAGGTATACATTTGTACCGTTGTTTAGCTCCCATTTTACGATTCCTTTAGACAATATCGTTTCTTTAACAATTGCCCCTGGAGTTAGATCATCAACAATCAAATCCTTCTTCTCATAGTCAGAAACATAAGCTCCTATTTCATATTCTGCGCCCAGTATATCACGAATCTCATCTTTGGAAGGAAATTCAACTTCTGGACCTGACATTTCTATCAATTCATTGGAACGAGAATAATTTTTCCTTACATAAGCGTTAAGATCCTCTAAGGTTAAATCTTCAATTACCTTTTCCGAAAAATCAAAATATACGTCGATATCAGCAGCTACAGCATTGTCCACATAGTGATCAATAAATACTGACGCTAAATCATCTGATTTCAGGTTTTTGGCATATGACCTGTTGGCTTTTACCTGAGCTAAGAAGATTTCTTTCGCCTTATCAAACTCATTCTGACTTACTCCATATTTATTCAAACGTCTGGCTTCAATCACAACCAACTCAAAAGCTTCTTTTATACAATTATTTTTCACTAAAGCACCTAAACCATACAGTTCAATTGACTTAAGATCTTTAATACGTTGTATATGGAAAGCCTGAATAATATCAGAATATTCCTTCTCAAGTTCATTAAATCGATCATCCAGAATTTTGAAAAGAATAGCATGACAAGAGCTTCTCTTTTCCTTTTCATAATGAGATTCACCCTCATCGACATAACGCTTAAATGCATAATCAAATTTTACTGCATCATATTCAGAGCTGGTTGCAATATGAATCAGTGGTTCCTTGTTTTCTGGTATAGGATAAATAAGCCTTTCTGGTCCAGTGCGTGCCGGTATCTTATTAAATAAGTTTTTAACCCTCTTTTCCATATTGTCAGCATCAAAATCACCTACAATAATGATTGCCTGAAGATCGGGACGGTACCACTTGTTATATAGGTTGACTATCTGGTCCCTGGTGTGATTTTGAATAACATTCAAGTCACCAATAATCGTTCTTTTAGCATAAATAGAACCGGGAAAATTGTTTTGCAAAACGCCTAAAGAGTGAGTCATATCGGCCATCCTTGTACGGTATTCCTCCGTAATCACTCCTCTTTCAGCATCTAATTCATCCTGATCAAATGACACATATGAAGACCAGTCATGCAAGATCAGCAGACATGAATCCATCAAATTTTGATTATCAACAGGAATCTGATTGATATTGTATACAGTCTTGTAATAAGATGTGTAAGCATTCAAATTAGCTCCGATCCCTAAACCATAACTTTGCATGTAGTTCATCATAGCTCCTTTAGGAAAGTTTTTACTGCCATTAAAAGCCATGTGTTCTGCGTAATGTGCCAAGCCGTGCTCTTTATCTGTTTCCTGGGCAGATCCTACTTTAGTAGCTATATAAAAATTGGCTTTCCCCTTTGGATTGTCATGGGAGTAGATGTAATATGTCAATCCATTGCCCAGTACACCATATTTGCATTTAGGATCAAGTGGTAAATCCTGAGCATGTACAGTGCTTAATAGACCTAATAATATTGATAATAATCCAATGAACTTTTTCATTATTGTTGATTGTTATATTTTAAAAACTCGTCTATACTTATCTTCACCCTAAAATCATCGTAATCCAGCGATGCAATCAAGTTATTGTACACTTCTTTATCATTCAAAAGATAACAGGCAAAAGCTTTATAAGTGGTTGTATGAAAGTCTGCTTTATAATCATGAGCCTTATCTGCAATGAATTTTATCTTTTGCTTTTGATCGCTGTTCAATTTGTTATTAAACAATTGATACATACCATGACCCTCAGCTGCCAAATACCAAACTATTGGGTATTTACTTTGATACTTTTTACCAATTGCGATAACCTGTTTTAAATATCTGCTTATATCCCCTTTATACAAGACATTTTCAGCGTTCAATACTTCATTCAACATGTCTGCATATGGACCTTTGTGTTCATTTAATCTTTCATATGCTCTTTGTAACCTGTCTTGATTAAGTATCTCTGATCTCATATTGAGCACAATATGATAATTAATCAGAGAATCCACTGAATGCCCTACACTTTTACGGAACTCATCCTGATGTGCTACCATAAACTTAAAGCAGGTATCTGTTGGCTGGTATATTAATTCTTCAAGCAATTTGAAAGTCTCCTGATCATATGGGTTTTCACGCTTTTGTGTTAACTCCAACAATAAAGCAGTATATTCCGGCATCTTGTACATTTCCTTCAATACTCCAAGATACTTATATGAAAGCTCAAGTGTATGCTCTTCTGTTTCCCACTGCTTAATTATCTTATACGGATATTTTTTTGCCTTATCTGCCTCAGCTATAAACTCATCTTTATTTTTAAATCCGGCAAAGCTGTGCATTATTTCCCCGGCATTATCAATATACATTAAAGTTGGGTATCTGGTAATGTTAAACCGTTTGCCAATTTCCGGGTCATTTTCAACGTTGAATTTGATGTTAACAAATCGTTCATTATATATCTCACCCACTTGTTTTCTTATAAAAATCTCTCTTTTTAATCGTTCACATGGTCCACAATTATTAATATAGAAATCTATAAAAACACCTTTATTTTCTTTTTTCGCTTTTTCCAATGCTTGCTCGTAGGTCAAGTCCTCAAATTGAATACCTTCAATAGATTCAGTTTTACCAAAATATTGAAAAGCTATAAAAACAATTAGGCCAATATTTAAAAGTATACTTAACTTTTTCATATGCATTTAGTAAATACGATCCGAATTTGAAATTCGGATCGCCAGTTTTTTGTCAATTGATTTTGATTTTAATTTTATTCTTCGCCCCAGTTATTAATTAGCACCTCTTGTGGTGGTAATGGCAGGATTAACTGGTCACTGGATGGTTCACATGTATATATTTTATCCTGGTATATGTGTGTCACTGTGATGTTAGCATTGTGTAAAGCATTCAATCGCTTGATATCATAGACACGCATACCTGAATTGGTCATCTCACGCCTTCTCTCATCTAAAATAAAATCAAGTAACTGATCATCATCCATATCTGCATAAACTGGTGCTACAAAGTATCTGGCATCTAAAAAGCTATCCAACTTTGGTTCTGCTGAACTTCTGTCATCTGTTCTCAAACAAGCTTCAATGTAATTCAGATACAATTCACCCATTGATGCACCAATGTTAGCCGGAGCAGCATAATTGAAATAAATGCCCCAATCACCATAATCAGCAATGTACTTATTGTAACGTGCATCAGTCAATGGATCATATAAGTCAAGTAAATCTTGGGCAGGTTGCAAACTTCCATAATACAACTTTGCTCCGGAATCTTTGTATTGAAGCACATCACCATAATCTCTCGATTGCCAATAACCTGGTGCAGATTTAAAATCTTCTAATGAACTATCTAAAGCCAACGCTTCACCCGCAACTATTTTAGCATTTTCATAATCTCCCATATAAAGATAGGCCCGTGACAATATTGTATATGCTGCCATTTTCCCTGGTAACACAGGTCCAATACGATCAGGCTTCAATAATTCAATTGAGCCTTTCAAATCCTCAACAATTGCTTCGTAAATCACAGTTACTTTTTCTAAAGGAAAATCCTGATCTAACAAAGTAGAAGTGACATAAGGCACACCAAATTCCTCACTCCCTTCTGTATAATGAGCAGCATAGTTATTTACCAAAATTAAGTAAGCAGCAGCACGGTTGTACAATGCAATACCTTTTACTTCATCTCTGTTCCATTGTTTGCCTTCTTCAAATGAATCAACGTTCTCAAGCACGAAATTACTGTAATATATTGTACGATATAGTGTAGCAAATTCAGTATCATCATATAACAACTCTTCTACTTTAGGATCAAACTGATACATGTATAATGTCCATAAGTTCCATTGATCTGGCAAATAAACATTATCACTTTTCATCATTTGCATCCTGGCGCCCCCCATTGCACTACTCCCGGTTTGAGAACCGGTATTCATCATATCACCTAAGTGGTCAACAGTCTTTGGAACCTGAAATCCCTTGGTTTCAATATCTAAATAGTCATCACATGAGAATATTGTCAGTGACAATAATAGTATATAAATAGTATTTTTCATTAGAACGATAAATTAAGTGTTACAATACATTTTTTGCGAGCTTGATCGAATAATCCATAGTCCGGATCAATCTCAAGATCATTAGCAGTCCACTTCCAAAGGTTCTGACCAGAAACACCTAACCTGATATTTTCAATACCCTTAAAATTGCCAAAATTGTATGCCAGATTGATATTTTGCAAACGAATAACATCAGCATCATATATCGTATTAGAGCTCTGCTTGTATGCAAATAGATCATTTGACTCTTGATTAGCTACATCAAACTGAGGTACTAAATTTGATTGACTGGCTTCTGACCATTGGTATTCCTGACTAATAAATTTAGTATATGATGTTCCACCGTAGTAATCACCCGGATTAAAACGACGAACATGACCAAATTTATAACTGAATAAGAAATCAAATTGCCATCCTTTGTAAGTTAAAACATTATATAGACTACCATGCGTAACTGGTTGAGCTTGTCCCTCGTAAACCAAATCTTCTAATTCTAACAATGCCAATTCATCAGATGACAGTTCTGTACCGTCTTCTTTATAAATAACAGCATCACCAGTAGCATTCATGCCATAATTCAATGAATAATACGTATCAATTGGTTTACCAACCACTCTGGCTAAAGATGAATACGCGGAGCTTACCGGAGGCTCATAATTCATTGATTTGATTTCGTTCTTATTGTAAGAATAATTCAAACGAGCGTCCCATCTAAATTGACCTTTCAAAATATTAGCTCCAAGCGACAATTCCACACCACTATTAACAACCTCTGCTGAGTTTCTTTCTACAGTACTCCATCCTATTACTTCACTGATATCCGTATCCCACAAAATGTCTTTAGTATTGTTATGATAGTACTCCAAGGCAACATCAAAACGATTGATACCAAAATTTAAGGCAATATTCTTATTGTAGGTCTTTTCCCAACCTAAATTTAAGTTTTCAGGATTTTGTGCAACCAACGGAAATCCAAAAGTTTCAAAATCAAATTGATACATCGTAATCATCCATGGAGCCGATGATTTGATAATCATACCAGTTAATCCATAACTTGCCTTGATCTCAGCATATTTAAAAGCTTCTTTCGGAAAACAATTTTGCTCCATCAGGTTCGCTTTGAAACCAGCTGACCAGGCAGGATTGTTTTGATATTCTTTGGCATTAACAAGTAAGTTGGTTCGATCTAAACGTGCACTTAAGAATAAATCGTATTTATCTTTGTAGTTGAAATTTACAGTACCAAAAAAACTTACATCTCTATCAATAGCTTCTCCATAATTATCACCGCTATTCAAACTTTGTACTTGCCATAAATAGTGATTATAACCAGGAACACCTTCACTTAATGTTGCAAAATCCATTAGAGAATAAGTAAACAGATCTGGTGCAACGCCATATAAAGTTTGTCTATTATACTCGCTTTTTCTTTCAGCAATTTCTGATCCACCAAATAGTGTAATATCAAAATCATTTAAATCAAGAAAGTAACTCAGCGTGTTACGCCAGGAGTAATTTTCCCTGGTTTCTTTTGCTTTATTTAAAACACCACCTGTTGTCGGGTAATGATTGTTGACAATCGTAAAATCAGGTACAAAATCATCACCAACAGGAACTAATCCTACAACTTCACTGAACCTGTTAACTAAATTACGTGATTCATAATGATCTTCAGAAGCATAATTATTGGCACTGGTAGTCTGATGATTATATACAAATGTCGTTGCAAAATTCAGGTTTTTCGCAATTTCATAATTAAGACTTATATTAATGTTGGCATCCAATACCTTAGTTTGGTTGTCATTATCATGCAGATTCTGCAAAGTATTGTATGTCCAATCTTTAAATCCATAATCTCCAAGCTGATCCTGAGTTATCTGTGGCACACCATTTCTTCCAATCATATGCACATAATCACCATTCCAAACTTCATCCATAGGTGTAGTACCCGGACTAACATGATTGTTTGTGTAGTTAGTATATCGTCCACGGAAACCAAGTTTAAAACTTAACTTGTCATTAATTTGATAATCATTATTTGTCAAAATGTTGAAACTGGTGTTTTCATCACCCACATTACCTGAATTAACATCAGTAACATTTAAAGAAGTATAATTTCTAAATTTGTCACTACCATTCCTCAAGCTCACATGTAAATCATTTTGCCTGCCAACACGGTAATAATTATCATTTATTGTCTTGATATTATTAATGCTTTTCAAATAAGCCAATTCCTGAGCAGCTTGTGTTCCATTAATTAGTCCTTCGTTTTCTTTATGAGCAATATAACCTGCAGCATCATAACTATTACCAGGATAATAATCACCAACTTCAATATCATACTTGGCAATATCATATCTATTTTGTGCAAATTCACCAGCACCAACATATTGATTCCATGAGTAATCATAAGCCTGTTCCCATGTACTGGATGCAATAACATCAACATCAAATTTATCGTTACCCTTTGCACGTTTAGTTGTAATCACAACAACACCGGCACTTGATCGAATACCCCAAATAGATGCACTTGCCGCATCCTTCAAAAATGTGACAGATTCAATGTCATTGGGGTTCATTTCGAATGTATTATCACGAGAATTTGTTTCAACAGGAATCCCATCAACTACAATTAGAGGTCTTGTCTCACCCTGTAAGGTATTAACACCACGCATTGTAATGTTATTGTTTTCATCAACCAATACACCAGGTACTAACGACTTCATTCGCTCAATAAAATTGCTGGATATCTGAGTCGTTAAATCTTCCTCATTGACGATACTAAATGATCCGGTTGCTCGTCCTTTTTTAATTGTTTGCAGACCTGTAATCACAACTTCTTCCAAACCTTCCATGTCATCAACCATGACCACGTTTAGTATCTCTTGATTAGCATAAGGAATTTCCTGCTTTTTCATACCAAGGAAAGAGAATACAATAGTCATATCTCTTAAGTCAGATGGTAGATTCAAGACGTAATTACCATTACTATCAGTAATTGTGCCAACGCTGCTGTTACTAACTATTATAGCAACCCCAGGTAATGGAGCTCCATCATCGTCGGTGACCTTTCCGGTAAGCGAGATTTTCTCTTGTACCTGAATATCCTGCATCAGCTCCGGTTCGATCTTCTTTCGTTTAATAACGATTACACCGTTATCCAATTCATATTCCAAATTACTCCCTTCCAATACTTCATCCAGGATTTCAGTAATTAAAGCATCTTTTTTCGACAGACTAATTGTCGGGGCACCATTTAAATCCTTTGTCTTATATACAAATACTAGGTCAGTGTTCTCCTGCAATTGCCATAACAAATCAGCCAATGCAATATTTTTTACCTCCACATTCAATTTCTCGTTTTGTGAGTAAACAGAGGCTGAAACCTGAAGTGCGCCAATTATGAAAAACAATAGATATAATTTCATAACCCTGTACATTTTTATCCGTGCCTCACCTGAAACACGGATGTGTTCTCGTTTTTTTTCCATAAATTTGTAATAGTTAATCGATTGTTAGAAAATAGTTTAACTAACGGGGATAGGATACTGCCAATATTCTATCCCCATTTTTTATTTGACCGTTAATGCTCGTTGATTGATTTCAAAGTTCACACCACCCGTTACTTCCAAATGATGTAACAACCTTTCAATATCTTCATATCGGTTGACCCGAATTGAAAAACGTTCCTCTTTTAACTGTCTGTTAGTGTAAAACACATCCAGATCATACCAACGGCTTAGCACTGATAAGATCGTTTCCAGTCGTTCGTCTTTAAATATAAATTTCCCTTGTGTCCAGGCTGAATAAATGGATGCATCCACTTCTTTTGTTTCCATTTTACCACTGCTGTTTTCAAATACCAACTGCTGATTTGGTAATATAGTCGCCTTTATTTGTCCTTTTTCTACCTGTACTTTCCCTTCATTTAATGTGGTGTAAGTATAATGTTCATCTTTATAAGCCTTAACATTGAAATGTGTTCCCAATACCCGTACATTCATTTTTGATGTACGCACGATAAAAGGTCTGTCAAGATCCTTTGCTACCTCAAAATAAGCTTCCCCATCCAGTTCAACAGTTCGGGTATGTTCCGAAAATTCGGTATAAAAACCAATGGATGAAGCAGCATTAACCCATACTTTTGTGCCATCTGCCAGTTGTACAAAAAACTCTCCATTACGTGGTACATTAATTTTATGGTATTCATTGTTTTTTGACACCTTTTCCTCTGTATCATAAACAATAGTACCGACATCGAGCTGCGCCTGGGTATCTTTGAATAATAACAGGGTATCTTTTTGTGTAAGATCTATTTTTTGACCATTATCTATTTGAAGATAAGCTGTTGACTGACCGGGCATAATCTGGTTATTGAACTCCTGCTTTTCCATATCACCTAAAAGAAGAATACCGGCCACTCCCAGTATAACCACTACAATAACAGCAGCTATGCTTTGCCAAGCTTGAAATAAACGGATGATGAGAGGTTGTTTTGTACCATCAATTCGTTGAAGCAATCTGTTCCATGCAAGCTCACTATCAAATTGCCGGATCTGTTGCTTTCGCCAGTTGACGTAATCACCTGATGTTAATGCTTGTTGTTCATTTAACTCACGCTGATCATCCAACGATTCTTCATTAATGATTGCAGTGGACCACGTTTCTGCTTTTTTTATATATTTCTCTAAACGTCGCATTTAATATCTATGATTTGTGTTAATACACAAAAACGGTCTGGTGGGGTGAATGAAATAACCCTTTTTTTGCAATTATTTTAAAAACATTGTCAAACTACTTAACATCAAACTCATAAAATTTCTGAATATTAAGGTTTACTGGTAGCTTCAAAGGGTCGTTTTATAGCTTAAAACTTTCATATCATAATGGGGGGGTCTGGCCTGCAATTCTTATAATAAACTCACCTATGAATTACAACTTTTGCGGGTGGTGCTGGTCATCAATAATAGCAGGAATTACCGCCTATTAGTTATGTTTCTAATTATTGATGGTTCTGCATCAGCTCAGCTATCAATAATAAGACAAATACATGATCTTTCAGCATTTCACGTAAGTTGGCAAATCCTCTTCGCTTAAGCGTCTTTACTGTGTTAATTGAAATGTCAAGCGTCTCTGCAATTTCTTTATTAGAACACCCTTCAATCGCCAGATTTATTATTTTTTGCGTTTGCGCCGGCAATTTATCTACAGCGACTCTTAGAATTTTAAAAGTTTCTTCTTTAGTAATTTGATAATCAAAGGCCGGCTCTTCAAAAACCTTATTATCCAACGGTATTGTTTTACTATCCCGAAGATGATTAAGGATCTTATTACGTACCATGGAATACAGGTATGACTTGGTGCCTAGTATAGAGTGGTACTCTTTACGTTTGTTCCATAAAACAATAAATGCCTCTTGTACAATATCATTTACTAAATCCTCCTGTGGTACCATTTTGTAACCATATAAGCATAATGAATGGTACATATCATCGTATATAGCTTTAAATGCATTGATATCTCCATTATTTAACTGAGTAATATGCTCATCGGTCAGTTTCATCCACATTAAGATTAATATCAATCGAATGGTACAATTCCCTTAGTTATTCCCAATTTATTAATTGACCACAGATTAAAAATTCTATTTCTCCAGTTGTAATGTTGCCAAATATAACTGTTTTTAGTAACAACCAAAGGTGAATTGCAATTACCACTCAATCAATATGTATAACTTTAAAGGAATGTATTAGCTGCGGTTCATTATTCTTGCATAGACAAAAGGCGAATTCATCCACCCAGATTCAATTAAAATTTTAAGATTCATATTGAAGTAAAATGGATTTCATATACAGCATAAAAAAAAGCATCTGAAAATCACTATTCCGATATGAAATAACTGTGATATTCAGATGCTTTTTATCCATCCATTAACTATTATTAATCTCGAGACACTTATCTATAACTAGCTGTTATTACTCGTAAAGTTGCTCATTGATTGTTTTTAATTGTTCCGGTTCCATTTTAATGATCTCACGATCATAGGTCATTAGTCCGTTAACCTCACCTTCAACATCTGTTGTCTGTGTGTAAATGGCTGCTGCCAATCCTTTTTTAATCAGAGCCGGAATTCTATCAATTAACTTCTTATATGACTTCACTAACTGCTCACGGTCATCAAATTGTCGATAACCCCAGTTTTTATCCTTTTGCCATAAGTGCCCTTTAACTGGAAGACCTAAGCCTCCAAATTCACCTAAAACCAACACTCGTCCTTTGGTAATATTTGGTGCATGCAAGTCTAAGTTTGGCATACCTGGTCCGGGATACTGGTGTTGATCAACCGTATGGCCTGCCGGAAAGAAATTACCTCCACTTGGACCATTCACAAGACGAGATGGATCATAATCCATAGTCCAATTAATAATTTCTACGGTATTGAACTGTCCCCAACCCTCATTAAATGGTACCCACATTACAATTGAGGGAAAGTGATAAAAACTATCCATAATTTCTTTCCACTCTTCTTTAAATTGTTGGGCTGACTGTGCACTTCGCGTCATTTCACGACCATCGTAACCCGAAGGCCCCCGCCAATCAGCACCTTTGTCGCCATTAGGCATATCCTGCCAAACCAGCATACCCATTTTATCGCAGTGGTAGTACCATCGGGCTGGCTCTACTTTCACATGTTTGCGAATCATATTAAAGCCACTCTTCCTGGTTATTTCGATATCGAATTTCAAAGCCTCATCAGAAGGTGCTGTATAAAGACCTCCTGGCCACCATCCCTGATCAAGTGTTCCATATTGAAAAAGTTCCTTGTTGTTAAGGTAAAGACGCTCGTGACCATCCTCGCCAATACCTACACTGATTTTTCGCATGGCAAAATAGCTCTTTACTTCGTCCACCTTCTTGCCATTCCGCTCAAGCGTGATTTTTAAATCATACAAAAATGGATTATCCGGTGACCATAACTTAGGCTGGTTAATTTTAAGGTCTATGTTTTTATTCAGCTCAGCATTAACATCTGCTACTTTAGTTTTTCCATCAAAGGCCTGGATTTTTAATTTATACCCTGTTGTATTCTTACGTTTTGAAAAGGCTGTTATCGTTACCTGGTTTTGATCAATATCCGGAGTAACTTTTAAAGATGCAACTGACTGTTTTTCAGCCGGTTCTATCCAAACAGTTTGCCAGATTCCACTAACTGGTGTGTACCATATGGCATGTGGTTTTGTTATTTGTTTCCCCCTGGCTTGCGTTCCTTCACTGGTTGGATCCCAAACTGCAACCACCAATTCCTGTCGACCACTACTGTTAAGTGCATGTGTTATATCAAATGAAAAAGGGGTATAACCTCCCTGATGGGTGCCCACTTCAATACCATTAACATAAACAGTTGCCTGCCAATCAACCGCGCCAAAGTGAAGTACTAAATCTTTACCTTTCCAGTTTTTGGGCATATTAAATGTTCGTTTGTACCAAAGCATCTTATTTTGATCGATTCGCTTTTTAACACCAGAAAGTGCAGATTCTACAGGGAATGGAACCAGAATTTCTCCTTCAAACTCTGATGGCATGTCCTGACGACTGTCAAGAATGGCATAATCCCATAAACCATTTAAGTTCATCCAGTTTTCACGTACTAAATGCGGACGTGGATATTCCTTATGAGCATTTTCAGGAGTTACTTCTTTTGCCCATTTACTGACGATATTATTGGTATCGAGCTTCCACCCGTCTTGTGCTATCAGGCTGCTAACGGTCATTAAAACCAATACAACAGATAATCCAGTCTTTTTCATACTTCTAATTATTTAAAAATTTGTAAATACAGATTGAATGGTATTCTTCTCCGGGATTCAATAATGTTGATGGGAAATTATCGTGATTTGGACTATCAGGAAAATGTTGTGTTTCAAGACAAAAAGCTGAACGGTGTTGATAGCTTAAACCATATTTTCCAGTATCACTTCCATCCAGAAAATTACCTCCGTAAAACTGTAATCCCGGTTCGTTGGTATATACTTCAATACTTCTTCCTGATTTTGGTTCTGTAATTTTTGCGGCTAATTTATTCAACTCACCAGCTGTATTCAACACCCAGTTGTGATCGTAGCCTAAACCATATTTCAATTGTCTATAATCCTCATCCACACGTTGCCCTATTATTGTTGCTTTTGTAAAATCCATTGGTGTACCTGTAACTTGCAAAAACTCACCAGTTGGAATTAATCCCTCATCAACCGGTGTATATTGTTCGGCATTAATATAAAGTACATGGTCATTAATGCTGCCTTTGCCGGCCCCATGCAGATTAAAGAAACTATGGTGAGTTAAGTTAATAAAAGTTGGCGCATCTGTTGTAGCCCAATACTCTATTTTTAGTTCATTGGCATCGGTTAGCGTGTATATCACTTTTACGTTCAGATTGCCCGGATAACCTTCTTCCAAATCTTTAGCCAGGTAGGTTAGTTCAAGTTTTTGTTGATTGAGCAGTTTAGCATCCCATACAACATTATTGAAGCCATCAACACCGCCATGAAGATGATTTTCTCCGTTGTTGGTTGCCAGGGTGTAGACCATGTCATTAAGCTTAAATTTACCATTGGCAATTCGGTTACCGTAGCGCCCGATTAAAGCACCAAAATATATCTCATTACTATTAAGGTAACCATCAATAGATTCATACCCAAGAACTATATCTTCAAACTGACCATTTCTATCCGGTGTCCAAAGCGTTACAACACGTCCGCCATAGTTGGTAATTTGTGCTACATATCCATTGGCATTTTTGAGAGTAAAGAGTTTCACTTCTTTTCCGTCAATTGTTTTTGAAAAGTTTTTTGCCGGAAAGATGTTAATAGCTTGCTCAGAATTGTGGATGCAAGATGATAGTATGCAACTTGCTATAAGTATAAAAAGTACTTGTCTCATGTCTTAGTTTTTAATGTAAAATAAGCAAGTGATTATTGTTTGACAACTGGAAATGAACTGATTCTAAGACGTGCTGCGCCCATTGGTATTAACTCGATATCTTCTATTGGTTCACTCGTATTAACAGGACTATCCATTAATTCGCCACATAATCTATGTTCGTCAAGTTGCCATTCAGGTATACGCTTCCCTTTTGCTTTAATTCGAATTGGAGCTGCATCAGGTGTAAAAGGAAAGTTATCAGCCGGCCAATCTTGTTTTATAATTTCAAAAGATGATGATAAATTGTTGGTATTGAATAGCAAACCATAATTCCACGCTGAGCCTGGATGGATTTCCCATGAAGGCCACTGCTCTTTATTCACACCTTTTTGCCAACGTGAATCACTAATAGCAGTTGATTCACTATCCTTTCGCTTATAAATCTCATCAATCTTCAAAGAAAAGGTTAATGGTCCGTAGTTGATACTGGCACTGTTATGATTTCTTTCCCACCTTTTAGTTTTCAGTTCCATTGGGAGTGTAAGTGTTACTTCATCATTATCAGACCATTTTCTTGTTAGTTTTATATACGACAAAGGTTTGGTTTCTACATTTTGCTTCTCTCCATTTACACTTATTTCAGCCCTGTCACACCATGCAGGTACTCTTAAGTATAAAGGAAACTCAACGGCATTTTTAGTTTCAACTGTAAATTTTATTTGTTCTTCAAATGGATATTTGGTTTGCTCACGAACTGTTACAGTCTGTCTGTTGGCGACTTGAGCTGTAACTGAACTGGCGCTGTACATAGCTGCCAGCAATCCATTATCGGGTGTAACCATCCAGAGGTTTTCACAGAAATATGGCCATCCCTGGGCGTGGTTATGTTGGCAACAACGCGAACTGAATGGGTTGTACATCAGGAATGGCCCGCCATTATCAATTCCCGGATGATGGTTCTCTGAGTCGCACAAAACCATATTGGGAGATGTGATATAATGCAATGACTTAAAATCAGGCATCACCGCTGCCGGATAAGTATTGAATGCCAATAGTTCGGTATGATCGGCCCAAAAAGGATCACCGGTAATACGCAGCAAGTGTTCATTGGAGTTCATTTGCTCAACAATACCACAAGTTTCAATACCCTGGCGTGGATCATTATAACCCGGACGGCAATTTTCGTCTCCACCAAACATACCTCCAGGCACTTGTCCAAAATGTTCACGGATAATTTCAAAGTTTTCATATGAAGCTTTTAAGTCATTTTTGTTATGACTTAATAAGTAATATTGGGCTGGTTCACGAAACCCCTGAGCATGATTAACATTGTGCCAGTCAGGTTGCTTTTGGAACCAATCAGGATATGGAGCTCCATCGCGAGCAGATCGTTTATTATGGATGTTTTTAATTGCATGATCTCGTCCAGTCCAATCACTCGTGCATCTGTGAATCTTTTTGGCCAGTTCCAATAAAAATTCATCTCCGGTTCTGTTATATAACCAATAAACACTATGCAAATTATCGCCGCCCCTGCGCTTTTGCCAATAAGAATTTAAGAATTTCTCCTCAGGGTAATCTAATTGATATTTAAAATATTTTGTCATTAAATCAATGACTCTGTCATCACTGGAATATTCGTAATAAGATTGCAAACAGTACAGCATGATCATATTGCCCCAAAAATCCTGTCCGTTTTTACCGCCATGATAAGGGCCGAAATTACCATCTTCACGCTGACTATTTAATACGCCCTCGATCCATACTTTTGTTTCTTTAAGCATTGCAGGATCATTAAGGATATAGGCGATGTTACCATACCCTTTTAGCCAATAGGGAACCTCTTCCCAGCCCCATCGGCCTTTTCCATCTGATGATAACCAGGCATTATCTTCCTTTTGAAGCCAGGCACTGATTTCGCCAAGATGACCGGTTAATCCTTTTCGCTGACGAATGAGGTATTCTTTCGCCCAGCCCTCCGGCTGAACTGAACCTACCGGTAGTTTTATAAAAGCGCTAGGCTTTAGCGGAGCCCGATTACTCACATAATTTGTATTTTTTACCGACATGTCGGGATGCGTGGTAATTTCTACATTGGTGTTGTTTGAGCATGAACTAAAAATACCCAAGACAAGTAGTGATGTAGTAAAATAAGTTTTGATTTTATTCATAATTCTATGGTGCTATTAATTGAATTAATCGGTTATCTCAATGTATTAAGCTGTATTCATTTGTTAGTATAAAACTCAATAAACACAAAGCTAGGAGTTAGCGATTTTGAAGAATTGGATTTTCTTCCAAATAAATGGCACTCATGTTTAAAACATTGATATTACGAATAATAGAAGAGATATTTTCTATAGAAATATTATTTCAGACTTTAAATAGTAACGTAATGTTTACACGAAACGATTTGATTTATGGTTGATAAAACAAGCTTAACAATGGTCTTGTGATAGAGTTATTATCAGCTTTTTTTATTTTGTTGATAGGATTTAGGCGTTTGACCAAAATGCTTTTTGAAGCTACGGCTAAAATAGGAAGGATCATTAAAGCCTGTTTGTTCTGCAACTTCCATAATACTATGCTGATCATTGCTGAGCAGGCGTGCCGCCTCTTTAAGGCGGATGGACTGAATAAATTCTGAAGCAGATTGACCACAAATCTCTTTTAGCTTTAAATGCAATAATGAACGGCTCATAGCCATCAAATTAACCAGGTCACTTACTTTAAAATCTGAATCAGAGAGATGCTCATACACAGTTTTAATGGTCTTTTTTAAAAAGTCCTCATCACGACTAGATCGTGTTATTTCTTTCACCTCAATTCCAAGATCAGCTTCAAACCGTTTTTGCCAGGTTTGCTTTAACGTTTGCAGGTTAGAGAGGTGACGCAAAAGAATGTCCGTATTAAAAGGTTTTTCAAGATAAATGTCAGCTCCTTGTTTCAGGCCTTCGAAGTAGTGCTGAACACCTGAACGTGCTGTGAGAAGGATAATAGGAATATGACTAGTGCGAATATCCTCTTTTACTTTTCTACATAGCTGTAAGCCATCCATCTCAGGCATCATTACATCGCTGATGATGATTTCAGGCATATCCTCGATAATCTTCTCCCAAGCTATCAAACCATTAGCGGTTTGTATAACTTCATAATTACTTTTGAGAGATTCAGTTAGATACTCACTTAACTCATTATTATCTTCCGCAATTAAAAGCCGGGCTTTATTAAATGATTCTATTGTTGTTGTTTCATTGTCTGTAAGTGAATTTGTATCAAGGCTAACTATATTGAGATCGGTTTCGTACGTTGACTGTTTTTTTGCATCTACTGTTTGAATGGCATCTGAAACATTAATTAACAAACTAAAAACGGATCCCTTTTCTTTTTCACTGGTCACCTTTATTGTACCTCCATGCAGTTCTACCAGGCTTTTAGTGAGCGCCAGACCAATGCCACTACCAGACTCATGAACTGCATCATTGTCGGCTTGATAAAACCGCTCAAAAATACGCTTTTGATCCTTTTCTGTTATACCTTTTCCGGTATCTGCCACAGTGATATCTAATAAGTATGGATTATCCGGTTTAGAGCGCAACTCGACAGATACCAGACCTCCTGCCTGCGTATATTTAAAAGCATTTGATAGCAGGTTACTTATAATGCTGTCAAGCACCTTCTCATCAAACCAAACTTCATTTATTTCCAGAAAACAAGATGATTCAAATTTAATTTGTCGCATTTCCGCCAGAGTGATAAAGCGCTGGCATATGGACTCAAAAACCTGGCTTATATCAGCTTGACCAGCTGCCAGCTCAAACTGTCCAGAATCGGCTTTATGGAATTCCAATAATTGGTTGACTAATGTACTCAAGCGTTGTGCATTATTAACAACCAAATTAACAATATTAGCCATGGCTGCATTCATTTCCATCCTTTTAAGCTTGTTAAGAGGATCAATAATGAGGCTCAGCGGAGTTCGAAATTCATGAGATACATTTGTAAAGAAGCGAAGCTTATGTTGATTAAGCTCTTTTATTTTCTGCTTCTCAATGCGCTCATAAGCTAAGGCTGCTTTCTCGGTCTGACGGATATTTCTTATATGCCAATAAAGCCAAACTCCAGCTAAAAACAGAATAAAATAGAGTAGATAGCCCCAAGTACTCGTCCAAAACGGAGGATGAATAATTAATTCTATACTGGTTCCAACATCATTCCATACACCATCATTATTACTTCCTCTTACATGGAAAGTGTATTGTCCGGGTAGAATATTAGTATAGCTGGCTTTATTTGTATTACTAATTTCAATCCAATCTTTATCAAAACCCTCCAGACGATATGCAAACTTGTTGGCTTCAGGCGAAGTATAATCTAATGATGCAAACTCAAACTCAATATCGTTCTGGCTATGGTTTAACTCAATTTTTGGGGTTCTATAAATTGGCTGACTCAGAATGTTACTTTCGTCACCAGGCTTAATCGACTTATTTTGAATCAATAGGTTTACTACCTTTATTTCAGGCACATCAGTATTAAATTTAATGTTTGATGGGTTAAAAGCAATCATCCCATTCACCAATCCAAAATATAGGGTTCCATTGCTATGTTTATACCCCGACTTGTAGTTAAACTGCTTTAAAGGTAAACCATCTTTAGTTGTAAAAACACGCATCTGTCCATTTACAGGGTTTAAATGCACTAATCCATTGTTAGTTGTAATCCAAAGACTTTGATTATTATCTTCAACAATTGCATATACTGTGTTGTCCGGCATACCATGTTGATGGTTATACTGCCTAATCTGTTTAATTTCTCTATCAATATGGAATAAACCATTAAATCGGCTACCTATCCAAATACTGCCATCTGAACTTATGCTAATATCATTGATATAGTCAGGTAATGCTTGAATTGAATCTTTTATTAATTCATGTAATGGTTTGAAAAGAGTATCCTCTTTTTGTCTTAAAAATAATCCGTTGCCTTCGGTTCCAACCCACAAATTGCCATTCACATCTTCGTCAATATCATAAATAAAAAGGTGG
This sequence comes from Carboxylicivirga sp., assembly GCF_982718395.1. Lineage (NCBI taxonomy): Bacteria > Pseudomonadati > Bacteroidota > Bacteroidia > Marinilabiliales > Marinilabiliaceae > Carboxylicivirga > Carboxylicivirga sp. Next base: position 3,418 of record NZ_CEXQWX010000045.1, on the reverse strand, counting down.
CCTATTAAATCATCCACTCGCTTAAAAAGATCATCACTTGAATGGTATATACATAAACCTCCGGTAGTACCAACCCATAGACTATCCTTTTTATCTTTATAAATGGCATAAACAGAATTAGAAGGTATACTTTGCTTTTCATTTGGCATATAATAAGTGAATGTACTATGATTATATTTGTTTAGTCCACCTGTATAACTGCCAATCCATAAATTATCTTCTGCATCCAGATGTAATGCATGAATATTAATGTAGCTCAAGCCATGTGGTTTACTTTTATAGTGTGTGAATTGCTCATATCCAGTATCCATATAGCTGATTCCACCATCTTCTGTGCCAACCCAAAGATTAGCCATATCGTCTTCAATTATCTGACTTACGGCTTTACCACTTAAGAAATGGGGCGCAGGTCCGGCTCTGTAGAACTTAAAATGATTTCCCTGACTGGGCCACAGATTAATTCCACCAAAGTATGTTCCTATCCACATATTGTCTTGCCGATCTTTAAAGATGGCATAAACAGCATTGTCATTTATGGCTGCCGGATCATTAAAGTCCTGCTTGTAAGAAGCCATAGTCTGGTTTTGCGGATCATATACATTAATGCCTAATTCAGAACCTATCCAAACACACCCCTCTTTATCTGAACTTAGCCCACGTAAGTTATTGCTGTTAATGGCAAGAGGTGTTGTTTCAACGCCAATAAAATCTGTTTTTAAGGTAATAGGATTAAGAACATAAAGTCCCGAACCTGAAACAAGCAGATAGATTGTTCCATCCTTCCCTTCAATCATACCAACCATGCTGCGCAGGTTGATTTGTTTCTCACTATCGATTGATATTCTTTTCGCTTGTGGTTCACCAAATAAATCTTCGATGCGGTAAAGTTGGTTTTTGACCACCATCCAATAAACACCGTTACGATCGCACAAAAGCATGCTTACCCCGTTATCCTGAAAAAGTGCCTGAAAATGTTGAGACAATTCGAAGTGTTTAGTATCATAATCAAATTCATACAATCCTTTGTTCGTACACAACCACAATCGTCCATCAGAAGTTGGGTAAATTCCAAAGATATTTGCCGGGATATTCTGGAACAAATTGCTGCGCTGACCATAATGGTGAAATCCATCAAGATGCGCATCATACCGAGCTATTATCCCATTTTGAGTCTTTAACCACAGGACCCCATTTTTATCAGAAGTTAATTGCTGAATACGGCTAAAGGGAATACCATGCTGTTTTTCTGAGTTGTAAGAGTAGTTTTTGAAACTTAGTCCATCAAAACGCGACAAACCATTTTCCGTTCCGAACCAAAGAAAGCCCTCGCCATCTTGAGTAATTGCATTAACCGTGTTATGAATCAATCCCTGATTAGAGGTATAGTGCTTAAAGAACAATTGCTCAGCAGCATTAGCCAGATTGGATAAATAGAATAAAACAATTATAGAGATAATCCTTAACACAATGAAACTTGCTATTAGGTTAAGGGAATAAATTTACGATTATAAACTCAATCTATAGAGAAGAACGTGATAGTTATTTTGTGTATAAATGAATTATAATTCTAGTTGCAGATATAAAAAAGAAGATGCCCTGGCTTGGACATCTTCATAATCTTTACTGCTATTAAATACTACCTTTTAGTACTTTTCAAAAAAGTCTATCCCATACTGTGATACCACATCGTTATATGCTGCAGCGGCCAAACCATTTCCCCAATCGTAAATGGTAAATACACCTACTCCTTCTCCATCCGGACTTGTGTAACCATTATGACCATAGTTTTCCATCATAAAGCCATAATCTTTTTCATTAAAGAATGGATATACTTTTTCCCACTGCTCTTTTGAAACATTTTCCGGGCAGTACATCATACTGAAAGCAGCAACCAGCGCAGCTTTTCCTCTTTTAATGTACTGGTCGTTATTAAGGGTTTTACCATACTGAATAAGCAAACTACCGATAATTGATTGTCTGGCATCAATCCATTCTCCATCGGCATTCATCACACCATACCCACCAACAACATCTACATACATATAATTTGGTTGCCATACCGCCTGATACATATTCAGTTCGTTTAATACCCTTTCCCCGGCTTTAATATATTTTTCATCACTGGTTACTTCATAGGCTTTTAATAGTGCATCGGCCGCCCAATACATTGATAAAGTATTTTGTTTGTATTGGTTATTACGCGGAATTTTTTTGTCGATAAATTCTTTACCCCAGGTACAGCAAGACCAATAGGTTTCATAATCTTCCCACTGACCTTGAGGGACCACATCAACCAACATGGCATCCAAAGAGCTTAAAGCTGCTTTTAAATATCTTTCATCTTTTTCAATCTTAAATAATTCAATTAAAAAAATGGATGGAAGTGCGGTTGTGGGGCTTTGCTTCAACATATCGATAACCTCCTGGGTCTTTACATCAATAAATGTTGGGAAAAATCCATCTTTATCCTGATAGGTTAATAGTTTATCCGCAAAAGTCTTACAATACTCAACAAGTTTTGGATCTTGCTCACACTCATTATACCATCTCAGCATTTGATAACCTGTAACGGCCATATCGTTTGTTTGATAGGGCGACTTTGTCCGATCTTTGTTACTCAGGCTTCTGTTCCAGTGGTTTCGGTTCGAATTGGTAAAATAGTAAGTATCCCATCCCAAAGGCTGTCTGACAGTGCCTTTATCTGTTTTAACATGTTCAACATCACAAGCTATTACAGCCGGGAATAATCCATTATCCTGTGGAAATAAAAGGGCCAGTTCTTTCGTTTTATTCGCCTTATCCAACAAAAACTCATTATTAGTCCTCTTGGCATATTTATATAAACCAACCGCACTTCTTAAAGAGCAAAACCATGCCTGGTTCCATATACTTGGTACTTCACGTACATTATACTCTCCTTCATAATTTGGACTTCCAGTATAATTAATAATAAATTGGGGAGCTCCTACCGTTTTGCCATTCAATTCAAATTCCTGGTACATACGAGGCCAGTTTTTAAAGGCCCAGTCATAAGCATACCTGCAATAAACGTCTAAGTTCGTTTTCGACTTGCACTGTTCGTTATAACTTTTTTCTCCATATTGTTCCCATAAAAAGTCATGAGCTGTTTTAAATGGGTTATCTAAAGTTTCTCCTCCCTCATTTACAAGCAAATAAAAGGCAAGTTTTGAAACACCCTTTTTGAATGTCATTTCTTTTTTATGAAACAAAACATGTTCTTTTACCTTGTAATCACTGATTCCGATAGTCATGGTTTTACCGGGAACATCCATATCCAGATACCATCTGTTTTCATCTGCATTTCGAAGGTTCAAATCCGGAATAAGCACTAACTCTTTATCCTTAGCAGTCCATATTAAGGCCGGTGAACGCCATACATGATCTGCAATTATGTATT
>NZ_CEXQWX010000044.1:0-39367 GCF_982718395.1 Carboxylicivirga sp. | reverse complement strand
CACCATGTTTTAGAAGTGTCTTATAAGCACCTTCATATAAAGCCTCTGTTATTTCTGTATTCCACTCCGATACTACAATTCCAAACTTCATATCGGCTGCCGACGGAACATCGGCTATATTGTAATCTGATAAATTTTTTAAACTGGTTGCCATTGTTTTAATTTTATTGCAAAAATAAAAGAGGTTGCCTACATAGACAACCTCTTCATTATATTTTAGTTCAAATTACTTCGATTGTAATTCAGCACGTGTTAAATACTTGTCAATCTGACGAGCCTCTGCTGAAGCAGCATACTTGTCTTTAATTTTTTGATAGGCTTCAATGGCAGACTTGTAATCACCTTTTGTTTCATACATAATGCCAAGCTTCATCAAGTATGTAGGAGCAGTAAGCGTATTGTCATACGATGCTGCATTTTTATACTGAGCAATCGCATCATCACTTTGTCCCAATTCCGAATAAGCATCACCCAAAGCACCAGCTGCAGTTGCTGCTATCATTTCATCGCTGGTTGAGAAACTTTTTAGATAATCAACGGCTTCATTATAATTACCAAGGTGAAGGTTGGATACACCTGCATAGAACACAGCTAATTTACCAGCCCTGGTCGAACCATATTCATTAATAATATCTTCGAATCCTGCATTTTGTCCATCACCAACTAAAGCCAGGTTAAATGAATCTTTCTCAAAATATTGCTGGGCATAGAAAATATCATTTTGTGCATTCTTTTCATTCGGCATAAAATAGAATTTCTTCATTCCCCAGTATCCGGCAACTATAACAATGATTGCTAAAGCTATTATACTCAACTTATTCTGGTTCTCTTCAATAAAGTGCTCCGTCTTACTCAATGCGCTCTCCACATTCTCGAAGCTATCGTCTTGATGCGTACGTTTCTCTTTTGACATTTTAAGTAAATTTTTATTCGAATGCCAAAAGTAATTGTTTTGACCTAAAAACAAAAGGTGGATTATTACTTTTTAAGGCTTATTGATAAATTATTTAAATGCTGAGTGAGAGAAGCTCATAGAGTACTGCACCAGTGCAAGATGTACAACTTAGGTTTTAAGCATTAAAAATATTGATTTGCAATTTTGAACAATCCCTTGCGGATACTTACTTTTGCACAAAACCATAACATATGCACATCAGGCATCTTAATCTAATTAACTTTAAAAATATCATACAGGCCGAAATAGACTTTTCGCCTGGAATCAACTGCCTGGTAGGGGAGAATGGTGCCGGAAAAACCAATGTGCTGGATGCACTTTATTACCTTTCGTTTTGCAAGAGTTATTTTAATTCCATCGATAGCCAGAATATAAATCATGATGGTGAGTTCTTTGTAGTTCAAGGACAGTATGAACGGCAGGATGAGGAAGAGCATATCTATTGTGGACTAAAGAAGTCACAGAAGAAGCATTTTAAGCGCAACAAAAAAGAGTATAGTAAGCTGGCTGATCATATAGGGTTATTACCACTTGTAATGATTTCACCGGCTGATGAACAGCTGATTAACGAAGGCAGTGAGCAACGGCGTAAATACATGGATGGAGTAATTTCACAGTATGATAAGCCTTTTCTGGATGATTTGATGCGCTATAATCGCTCATTAATGCAACGGAACGCAACTCTTAAGCAACTAAAAGAGAGTGGTTCGCGTGATTATTCTATGCTTGACCTTTGGGACGAGCAACTGGAACAATTGGCTAACAGAATTTATCAGAAACGGATTGATTTTATACAGGAATTGGTACCTGTTTTCCAGAAGTACTATGCTTATATTTCTGATGGCAAGGAGGAGATTGCTCTGAACTATAAATCACATTTGCACGATGGTTCATTAAAACAGCAGTTACTGGAAGTTCGGGCAAAGGATACAATAGTTGGCTATACCACCAAGGGTATTCATAAAGATGATTTGGAGTTATTATTAGGTGGCTATTCTATTAAAAAGATTGCCTCACAAGGACAAAAAAAGACCTTTTTAATTGCGCTCAAGCTTGCCCAATATGAGTTTATTCAAAAGCACAATGGCATTAAACCAATTCTCTTGCTCGACGATATATTTGATAAGCTTGATGATGCCCGCAGTAATCGCCTTTTGCAATTAGTGTCAGAGGATGTTTTCAACCAGATATTTATCACTGATACCAATAAACCCTATTTACTTGATATTGTTGAGCGAACGGGTAAAGATTATAAAGTATTTGATGTGCAGGCGGGGCAAGTGCTTGGGTAGTTGTTGAATTGTTTATTTGTCGATTTGTTTATTTGACTGTGCGATGAATTGTTGATTTGGATTGTACATGTTTAAACTATTGAATGATGTATATTTATAATTTCGAGAAGTTAGAGGTTTGGCAGCTTTCACGTCAATTGGTTCGAAATATTTACCAAACGACAGGTGGATTTCCAAAAGATGAACAATTTGGATTAACAAATCAGTTACGAAGAGCTTCCGTTTCAATTTCATCTAATATAGCAGAAGGTAGTGGCAGGATGTCCAATAAAGATAAAGCCAGGTTTATCGAAATAGCATTTTCCAGCTTATTAGAGGTTGTGAATCAACTTATATTATCTAATGATCTTGGATTTATTGATGATATGACTTTATCTGACTACCGTGAGGAGATCAATGAGTTATCTAACAAATTAAACACATTTCACAAAAAGCTCCTTACAAATTAACGAATCTTCAAATCTACAAATAAACACAAGGTTATGCGCCGAAGAAAAACACAAGCCATAAGTGATGTCATCAAAGAAGTACTTAAAAAGCAGAACCTCAATAAAGGAATGCTGGAAAACCGTGCTGTTCATTATTGGTCAAAGGTGTTAGGACCTGCGGTGGCCAGGGCAACACACCGGATCTATGTGCGCAATGGTGTGCTTTATGTGGAAATGACATCAAGTGTTTTGCGCAATGAACTAATGATGTGGAAGGATAAAATCATCACGAACCTCAACCAGGCAATTGGCGAAAATATCATTAAAGATATTGTGTTCAGGTAGGACAGATGGAAGGTCGAGAGTGGGCAATAGACAGCAGTAAGTATAGTAATTATCACTTTTACATCATTGTAACTTCACAATTCCATAACTTGACAACTCAACACTAAATAAAAAAGCCCTTCACAAATGCAAAGGGCTTGTATTTCACATTAGTCATATGCATTGCAACTGCTTTCTGACTAATCAATTAATGACTGATTTTATGGATGCTTCTCCAATAGTTCTTTGTCACTAAAAAAGAAACGGCTTTCACGATCAGCACTGGCGTCGCTATCCGAACCATGAATAGCATTTTTAGCTTTGCTTTCGGCAAATAACTTGCGAATGGTACCATCTTCCGCTTCAGCTGGATCAGTGCTTCCAATTAGTTTTCTGAAATCCTCAACTGCATTGTCCTTTAATAATATAGCCGCAACAATTGGCCCTGATGACATAAAGTCGACCAAATCGGGGAAAAATGGACGTTCTTTATGTTCTTCATAAAACGATTCGGCATCTTCTTTGGAAAGCTTTAGGGATTTAACTGCCGAAATGCGGAAGCCAGATTCCTCTATCATATTAAGTATTGCGCCGATGTGCTTGTTTTTTACAGCTCCCGGCTTAATCATTGTAAGTGTTTTAAGTCCTGCCATATTTTAGCTGATTAATTAGTGTAAGGTAAAAAATTACAAATCCTAAATTACAAAATTTTTAGTCTTTCAAAATCTATATCTTTGTCAATCCAACAAAAATTAATGATGAATATTAAGGACAAGTCACAAATAGATTTATTTAAAACCAAAATAAACAACAGTAATAAAGTTGTAATTGTTCCACATAACAATCCAGATGGGGATGCACTAGGTTCATCTTTAGGCCTTTATAATACCCTAAAAAATATAGGCAAGGAAGCATCTGTTATATGTCCCAATGAATTTCCTGATTTTCTGAATTGGATGTATGGTGTTGAAGATGTGATTATTTACGATAAAAATGTTAAGAAGTCAAAGCGGTTAATAGCTGAAAGCGATGTTGTTTTGTTTGTTGATTTTAATGCTCTTTCCCGGATAAAATTAATGGGAGAGGTATTTGAAAAAGATGATACACCTCGTATAATGATTGATCACCATCCTTTTCCAGAACCTAACACAGCTGATGTGCAAATCAGTGTACCTGAGGCTTCTTCAACCTGCGAGTTATTGTTTTATGTATTGGATGAGGCTGGTTTAAAGGCGTTTATTACTAAAGAAGCAGCCGAGTGCATCTATGCAGGTATCATGACTGACACCGGATCTTTAAATTATAACTCCAACCGACCTGAAACTTATCTGATCGTAGCAGACTTATTGCGCATGGGTATAGATAAGGAACATATTCATCACATGATTTTCCATAACAACTCATTTGATCGCATGCGTTTGTTAGGACATGCTTTGGGTGAGAAGATGGAACGCATACCAGAACAAAAGGCGGCTTTTATCTCATTAAGTCAGGAAGAGTTGAAACGCTTTAATTTTAAGCCAGGTGATACAGAGGGATTCGTCAATCAGGCTTTGTGGATAGAAGGAGTTAACCTGTCGGCGTTGTTCACTGAGAAGAAAGATCTTGTGAAGATTTCGTTTCGATCACGAGGTGGCTTTCCTGCTAATAAATTCAGTGAAACATATTTTAATGGTGGCGGACATTTTAATGCAGCGGGAGGAGAATCAAAATTAAAACTGGATGAAACAGTAGAACGTTTTAAGAAAGTATTAAAAGAATTCTGCGATGCCAATGGTTATTAGATTATTATTGCTGTTTGTTATTTGCTTTGGGGTTTTGTTGGGTGGTTGCCGTGAAAAGCCAAAACAAGGTAAGCTAGTCACCAAAGAAATGCTTTTGGAGATGAACCGGAAAATGGTAAGTACCGAAGCTAAAGTCATTGAAAAGTATATTGAGGATAATATGCTGGATATGGAAAAATCAGAAACAGGTTATTATTACCAGATTAACACGCTCTCAAATGCACCGACAATTAAAATAAATGACAATGTTACATTAGCCTATACTACTAGTTTGTTAGATGGTACAATATGCTATTCATCAGCCACTGAAGGTTTAATGACTTTTACTGTAGGAAAGGCTCAGGTAGAAGCCGGTCTTGAGCAGTTTATTACAAAAGTAAATAAAGGTGCAATAGCAAAACTAATTTTACCACCTTATCTGGCACATGGTATCGCCGGTGATGATAATAAAATACCAAAATTGGCGATACTGCGGATGGATATTGAGGTAGTAGAAGTGGTGTGTAGTCAACCGAAGGATTAATTTGGTTTGAAGATTGCATAAAAATGATTTTCTTTGTGCATCTTGTCAAACTGACATATTACTAAATGATGAAGAATAAAAAAATAGATATCAAGTTAATATTAATAGCTGTTTTAACTCTTACGATTGGTTTCTCTGCTTGTAATAGTAACAATAACTTTGTCAATCCAAAAGAGCTAATTGAAGCAGAGCAGCAATTACTTGATCGATATTACAATGAAATGATGAGCAATGATATGGTTCGTTTGGACTCTATGACAGCTGCAGCTCTGGATACAATGGATCATCGATTTGAATCAGGATTGATGTTATTTCATACGAAAATAGGAGACGGTGATTCCATCAAGATATTCAATAAAGTTGGGTATCGCTTTACAGCATATAATATCGCTCAAGATACTTTGGATGTAACATATGAAGCTTATGCCGGAAGCAATGATTATTCAAATGCTCCGGTATCTTACACAACTTATTTATTGAATGATGCAGCCTCTGCCAACGCTACAGGAGTGCCATTGGGTATTAATGAGGCTTTATTGAATATGCGTTATGGAGGCGAAGCAAAAGTAGTTTTACCATCTGCAATTGGTGGAGTAAATGGTTATTATACCACCATATATGAATTAAGAGTGACATATTTAGAGCAATAAGAAATTAGGTTTTATATAGTTGAGCCACTTTCTGTAAGAAGGTGGCTCTTTTTTGTATAAATCAGAATGCACTTAATTTAAAACTAATTTTTATTAGCGGTTTTTTATGCATGGTTTGTTTAAAATGTGCGATTAAGTGTTATATTGGTCGGCGTTTTGAGTTTAATGAAAAATAAGGCAAAGAAATTACAAATTGTCGTTTAATAATTAAACGAAACTTGGATAAGCATACAATTAATTAATACACAAACTAAGAATAGAGGTAAGGAAACTTATCTCGAGATTTTAACTTATTAAATTATGTCTAGCAAAAACAACAAAGTGTTGCCAATAGTAATGATGTTCTTTCTATTTGCAATGATTTCATTTGTAACCGGATTATCAAATCCAATGGGTGTGATTGCCAAAAATCAGGAAGGTATTCTTAACTGGATGTCTCAGTTAGGTAACTTTGCCAACTTCCTGGCTTACTTATTTCTAGGATTACCTTCGGGAATTCTGTTAAAGAAAAAAGGTTACAAATTTACTGCATTAACAGCGATTGCTGTTGGTATTTTAGGTGTTGGCGTTCAGTTGATCTCTGGTTTAATGCCTTATGAAATTGGTGATAACTTTACACCTATCTTCTCTGTTTATCTGACTGGTGCATTTATTTCAGGATTCTCAATGTGTATGTTGAATACTGTTGTTAACCCAATGCTTAACACTTTAGGTGGAGGCGGTAAACGAGGAAACCAGTTAATTCAGTTTGGTGGTTCATTAAACTCAATGGCTGCTACAATTGTACCAATTCTTGGAGGTTATCTGATTGGAGATCTTGCAAGAGCCACAATGAAAAATGCAGTACCAGCCTTGTTAATTGCTATTGGTATTTTTGTTGCTGCTTTTATTGTATTAGCTATTGTTGCTATTCCTGAGCCTCACAACAGATCTGAAGAAGAAGGTAAGAAAGAAAAGGATAAGTACAGTCCTATGTCATTCCGTCATTTTGTTTTAGGTACTGTTGCAATCTTCTTATATGTAGGTATCGAGGTAGGTATTCCTAACTTTATCAACCTTTTCTTAACCACTCCTCAAGATTTAGCCGATGGTGCTAAAGGAATGGGAATTGATACAGCTGCTGCTGGTTCTGTAGTTGGTACTTACTGGTTCCTGATGCTGATTGGTCGTTTAACAGGTGGTATCTTAGGAGGTAAGTTCTCAGCTAAGGCTCAGTTAAGCTTTGTAAGTACCTTAGGTATTATTTTTGTTGGTTTAGGTATTTTCCTTCCATCAAGTATTTCAGTATCAATGCCTGTATTTATGTCTGATTTAAGCTTTGGAATGCAGACAGTTCCATTATCGGTAATGTTATTTACGCTTTGTGGTTTATGTACTTCAATTATGTGGGGTGGAATTTTTAACCTGGCTGTTGAAGGTATTGGTAAATACACCGAAATGGGATCAGGTATCTTCATGGTAATGGTTGTTGGTGGTGGAGTTCTTCCATTAATCCAGGGTGCTGTTGCAGATATCACAGTGAGCTACATGGCTTCATATTGGGTAATTGTTGCTGGTTTGGTATACTTATTATGGTATGCACTTGCGGGTTACAAGAATGTGAATAAAGACATTCCGGTTGAATAAACAAAAACATAGAATATTTAGAAACGACTTCCTGATAATATCTCAGGAAGTCGTTGTGATTAAATAATCTGATTAATCAATAAAAAGCATTCAAATGAAAAGAGTATCTGTTGGAGTTGATATAGGCGGAACTAATACTGCCATTGGTGTTGTAGACGAGCAAGGTCACGTATTGGCTAAAGATAATATTGCAACGCCTGACCATGGAGATATTAACGTATACATTTCGGACCTAGCTACTGCCATCAATAAATTAATGACCAATGCCAAATTGATGAACGATGATATTGACATTGCAGGTATTGGAGTGGGTGCACCAAATGGTAACTACTATAGCGGAACCATCGAATTTGCTCCTAACCTATCGTTCAAAGGAGTGGTACCTGTAGTCGAGTTGTTGAAAAAGCAATTCCCGGATTTAAACGCGATTGCTTTAACCAATGATGCAAATGCGGCTGCTATCGGTGAGATGATTTATGGTGGTGCCAAAGGAATGAAAAACTTTGTGATGTACACCCTTGGAACCGGTGTTGGTAGCGGTGTGGTTGTTAATGGTGATTTGGTATACGGACACGACGGTTTTGCAGGCGAATGTGGTCACGCAACTCTGATTCCTGAAGGACGCAATTGCGGTTGTGGTGCTAAAGGTCACCTGGAAGCTTATTGTTCGGCATCGGGAATGAAGCGTACTGCCTTTGAATTATTAGCGAAGTATAATGCGACCGATAGTCCATTGGCTGATCACTCTTATAATGAGTTGACTTCTAAGATGATTTACGATGCAGCAGTTGCTGGCGATAAAGTTGCTAAGGAAGTATTTGACCAGACAGGATACTATTTGGGGATGGGTATTGCTGATACCATCCATACTTTGGCACCTGAAGCTATCTTCCTGTTTGGAGGTCCATTGGCTGCTGGTGAGTACATTTTAAAGCCAACCAAGGACAGTATTGAACACCACTTGTTACCAATTTGGAAGAATAAAGTCAAGTTATTGGTATCGAAATTGGATGCTGGAGATGCTGCAATTGTTGGTGCAAGTGCGCTAGCCTGGAAAGAGCTGGAGAAGTAAGAAGAAATATAGTAATATAAGAAAGCCCTTTTGATTTACTCGAAAGGGCTTTCTTAGTATAAAAAAGTGAGGTAATCTATATCAGCAAGCTTAAGATTCATCAAATCAGCTTGTTTTAATAAATAAAAGTAAAATTTACATTTAAAATGCTATAAAAGTAAATAATACTTTTATATTTGTTTCTGTTATGAATACAACTATCTACGATCAATATCAAGAGAATAAGCGTTTTGTCTCCGTTGACTGCGTTATATTCGGATATGAACAAGAGCAATTGAAAGTATTGGTGTTTCAGCGTGCCATTGAACCTGCAAAGGGTGAATGGTCTTTACTTGGTGGCTGGGTGCATGCCAATGAATCAACTGAAGATGCAGCAAGACGTGTTTTACACAAATTGACCGGATTGGAGGATGTATATCTTGAACAGGTTCATACATTCTCAGCTCCGGATCGTGATCCAGGGGGTAGTGTTATAACCGTTGAATATTATGCTTTGATTAAAATCGATGATAAGGCGAGTAACCTGATTAAGGATTACGGTGCTAAATGGTTCTCGTTAGAGGAGTTACCAATGCTGATATTTGACCATGACATTCTCGTAAACAAAGCTCTGGAGAAATTAAGACTGCGATCAAGTTATGAAATAATCGGGCGTAAGTTGTTACCTGAGAAATTTACAATTACGAGGCTACGCAACTTATATAATCAAATATTTCAAAGAGAATTTGATCCGGGTAATTTCCGCAAGAAGATTCTTTCATTAAAAGTATTGGAGAGGTTAGAAGAAAAAGATATGTCTGAGTCAAGGAAAGGGGCATTCTATTTTAAGTTTAAACCTAAGGATGAGGCAGAATTCAGCGACCCTATTGTCAAACGATCAATATAGAATCACAAACAGTATACAAAAGTTATGGAACAATTTGAATTTACAGAACATTCTCATCGTCGATATAATCCCTTAACCGGCGATTGGGTGCTGGTATCACCACATAGAACGAAACGCCCCTGGCAGGGAAAGGTTGAGAAACCAGCAGTGGAAGAACGCCCTCAATATGATGAGAAGTGTTACCTATGTCCGGGAAATGAAAGAGCTGGTGGTCATCAGAACCCGGATTACAAAGATGTTTTTGTTTTCCAAAATGATTTCAGTGCTTTAGTACCAGATATTCCGCAAGGTCATTATACCAAAGGTGATTTGTTTCGGGCAGAAAGCGAAAAAGGGTTCTGTAAAGTAATTTGTTTTTCTCCGCGTCATGATTTAACCATTCCTGAAATGAAGGTGGAGAATATTCGCAAGGTGATTGATTTGTGGTGTCAGGAATATAAGGAAATAGGTTCACTCGACTATATCAATCATGTTCAGATTTTTGAGAATAAAGGTGATATAATGGGTTGTAGTAATCCACATCCGCATGGTCAGATCTGGGGTCAATATTCAGTACCAGTTGAACCTGCCAAAGAAGCAAAGATGCAAAAATCTTACTTTGACAAGCATGGTAAGACTTTATTAGAAGACTATGTAGCCGAGGAGTTAAAATCAGGCGATAGGATATTGGTAGAAAATGAACACTTTGTTGCCTTGGTGCCATTTTGGGCAACCTGGCCTTTTGAAGCGATGATTGTAAGTAAGCGAGCTGTTTCAAATATTACTCAGCTATCCGATGATGAGCGCGCGGCCTTAGCAGATGCGTATAAAAAATTGACAGTAATGTATGATAACCTTTTTGAGGTATCATTCCCATATTCAGCAGGTATGCATCAGGCGCCAACTGACGGAGAGGAACACCCTGAGTGGCATTTGCATATGCACTTTTACCCGCCATTGTTGCGCTCGGCAACAGTTAAAAAGTTTATGGTTGGATACGAAATGATGGGTAATGCCCAACGCGATATCACCGCTGAGCAAGCAGCACAGCGCTTACGCGAATTACCAATCACACATTATAAAAAGAAAAAAACAATAACTACTTAATTCAGTTTACATTATGCAAATTTCAAGTTTAATTGAGAAGATAAACGGTGGAAATAATCCGTTTTTTAAGGATTTATATGGAACAGATGAGTCAGTATTAAAAGCTCAGGCTGATCGTTATGTTAAATATATCAATGAGTTTAAAAATATCTATGGCTCGGATGATGTTATGCTTTTAAGCTCACCTGGACGTACTGAGGTTGGTGGTAATCACACCGATCACCAATTAGGACGTGTATTAGCTGGTGCAGTTAACTTAGATAACATTGCTGTGGCTTCTCCTAATGGAACCAATAAAGTTCGTATTACATCTGTAGGCTTCGAACCATTTGAAGTTGACCTTTCTGAGTTGGAGGTGACAGAATTCAAATTAACTCCGGGAAATATTGTAAGAACCATAGCTAAAGAAATTAAAGCATTAGGATTTGAGGTTACTGGCTTTGATGCAGTAATCCATGGTTGTGTACCTGAAGGTTCTGGATTAAGTTCTTCAGCATCGTTCGAAGTGTTAATTGGTGCTATCTTCAGTAACTTATTCAACGATGGTAAGTTGGATCCGGTTGATAATGCAAAAATTGGTCAAAAAGCCGAGCATGCCTGTAAGAAATTTTGCGGTTTAATGGACCAGACTGCTTGTGCGGTTGGAGGATTCATTACCATTGATTTTGCGGATAAAACGAATCCGGTTGTAAAAGCATTAGACTTTGATTTTGCTAAGACAGGCTATTCGTTGGTAATAACCAATACAGGTGGTAGTCATGGTGGATTGGATGAAGAATATAATGCGCTTCCGGGTGAAATGATGTCAGTAGCACAGGAATTGGGAGAGCAGGTTTTACGTCCATTGTCAATGGAAGATGTCGTGAAGGGTATTCCTGCAATCCGAGAGAAAGTAGGTGACCGTGCTTTGTTACGTTCCATTCACTTCCAGGCTGATAACTCACGTGTGGTTTATCAGGTAGATGCTTTGGAATCCGGTAACTTTGATAAATTCCTTGAGTTAGTGGTTGAATCAGGATTCAGCTCATATATGTACAACCAGAATATTTTTGTTGGTGGTGAAACAAAGCGTCAGAATGTTGCATTAGCATTAGCACTTTCTGAGTTAGTGTTGAAAGGAAAAGGTGCATGGCGTGTGCATGGTGGTGGTTTTGCCGGTACCATCCAGGCCTTTGTTCCTAACGATTTATTGGATGATTATATTTCTACATTAGAATCCGTGTTTGGAAAAGGTAATTGTCACAAGTTGTTCATCCGTTCTAAAGGAGCTGTTCAGGTAGAATTATAATAAATGGAGTAACTGCCCAGGCATTGGTTTGGGTAGTTTTTCAAAAGGAAGGAAGTATGAAAGCATCTGATGTATTTACATTAAAAAATAGCAATAATGTTGAAGTAACATTTATTGCACGTGGCGGACAAATTACCTCTATTAAAGTACCTGATGCCAAAGGTGAAATAGCTGACGTGGTTATTGGTTATGATTCAGTTGAAGGAGCTTTAGCGGGTGATGCCTATTTTGGAGCAATCTGTGGCCGATATGCCAACCGAATTGTTAAGGGGCAGTTCGAACTCAATGATGAAACTTACCAGTTGGACGTTAATAATGGTCCCAATCATTTACATGGAGGGATTGATGGGTTTAATCTTCGTACTTGGGATGTAGAGAAAGTTGATTTGCCACAATTTGCACAAGCCTATAAGTTGATGTTGGTTAGCCCTGATGGTGACCAAAACTACCCAGGTGAGCTGACAACTGTTGTAACTTATGGTCTAACCAATGATAATGAGTTTGTTATTGAGTATGACGCGGAGTCTAACAAGGATACGATTATTAACCTCACTTCTCATGCTTATTTCAATTTAAAAGGTGCTGGTACTGGTACTGTGGCTGAACATAAGTTGTTAATCAATGCAGACAAGTTTACACCGATTGATGGTGAAATAGGAACAGTAACAGGAGAAATTGAACCTGTTAAAGACACGGCAATGGATTTTACCTCTGCCAAGAAGATTGGAGAGGCATTAAGTGCAGATTGTCCACAGGTTAAATTGGTTGATGGAATCGATCATAACTTTGTGATTAATGACTATAACGGTGATCTAAAGTTAGCAGCCAGATTAGAAGATACTGAATCAGGCAGGGCAATGGAAGTCTATACCGACCAGCCTGGTGTTCAAATCTATACGGGGAGTCATTTTGATTCTTCTGAAATCGGAAAATCAGGTGATCCAATTGAAAAGTGGGCAGGTGTAGCTTTGGAAACTCAGATTTTCCCTGATTCACCTAACAAAGAACATTTTCCAAATGCTGTATTAAAAGTGGGAGAGAGATACAAGCATACTTGTGTCTATAAATTCATTTAAGAAATAGCCATATAATTAAGCTGCTTTCATACTTTGTGGAAGCAGTTTTTTTATCCGTTAAATTTTTAACTTACCTTCGCAAGGATTTTTTGTAAAAAATATGAGTAAGAAAGCTGAGATATATAAAGGAGCAATGGAACTTTTTGTAGAAAAAGGTTTTGCTGCATCGGTAAATGAATTGATTGATCGGATTGGTATCGCTAAAGGAACTTTATACCATCATATTACCAGTAAGGATCAGTTAATTATTGATATCTATAAGCAGCTGATGTTTGAAGTTGAAGAGCAATGCGTTAATAAACTAACAGAGGATCAGAAAGAGAGTACCAAGCAGGTATTTAGTGGTATTGTCAAGTGGTTTATTACTCATCCCATTAAGTTTTATTACATCAATATTTTTGAATCCAGCCCATATATGAAAGTACATTTTGGTCTTGTGGAAGAAACAAAAGAGGGACCAAAACGGTTTATTATGCAAAAAGTGAATATGGGTATCTTAAAGGCCTATAACACAGATATGATTGCCTTTTTTGATTTTGCATTTACACGGGCTACGGCTAATTACTTCCTTGCTTCTGCTAAACCGTTAAAAATCTTTGCAGAGGAATTCGATACTGCTTTTGATATGTATTGGGATGGTGTGGCGCAAAAACAAAACACCGATTTGAAATTAAAGTAAAGTCAGGTTTTAAAAGCTTAAATAATTGTTTATCATGGTGGAGGGAATATTTCTGCCAGAAGTATGAACGAATCATAAAGCTTAGTCCACTATTAAGAATTCATTTTGTTATTTAGGCATAGCCAGCTATTGTCTTTTTCTTTTGTACTTATAATTTGTTCATAAATTAAGGTTGTTTCTAATAACCTGTAATCCTGTCTATCATATTGATTATTTGGTGGTGTCTTTCGTTGTTTCTTGTTGATAACTTCTTAAAAGTTGTTAATTATTTCTGGTGCAATTTTTAGTCATTGATACAGAATTAACAGAATTTTAACATTTAAAAAACCGACCTATTGGTCTAGTTTTTCATCTTTGCAGCGAAATTATTTAATCTTTAAAAATGGCATATAGTAATTAATTACTAACCAAACACATCGAAATGAAAAAATACGTATTAACAGCTCTTTGCTGTACTCTTATGATGTTCAATGTTACCGCAATCATGGGGCAGTCCAAAATATCTGGAACTGTTATTGATAGAAGTAATGACGAACCTTTAATTGGTGTTGCAGTCTATCTGGAAGCAAATAACAGTATTGGTACTGTTACTTCCTTTGATGGTTCTTTCGAGATTGAATTGAGTAATGGAAAGCACGAATTAAAATTCTCCTATTTAGGTTTTGTGGATCAAACGAAAAGTTTAAATGTTAATGGAGATGAAGATATTGGTGTAATCAAAATGGAATCATCTTCTGTCGGTATTACTGAAGTGTCGGTAGTTGCTTCATTTGCAACTGATCGTAAGACACCTGTTGCGATTTCGAATCTTCCTGCAACCATTATCGAAGAGAAGCTTGGAAACCAGGAATTCCCGGAAATACTAAAATCAACACCGTCTGTATATGCTACAAAAGGTGGAGGTGGTTTTGGTGACTCTCGAATTAACATTAGAGGTTTTAATACGAGTAATATTGGTGTATTAATTAATGGTATACCAGTTAATGATATGGAAAATGGAAGAGTTTACTTTTCTAACTGGGCTGGACTGTCGGATGTTACATCAGTAATGCAAGTACA
This sequence comes from Carboxylicivirga sp., assembly GCF_982718395.1. NCBI lineage: Bacteria > Pseudomonadati > Bacteroidota > Bacteroidia > Marinilabiliales > Marinilabiliaceae > Carboxylicivirga > Carboxylicivirga sp. The sequence goes on along the minus strand of NZ_CEXQWX010000044.1, from coordinate 24,639 downwards.
ACGTGGATTAGGAGCCTCTAAACTTGCAATTTCTTCTGTTGGTGGAACAATGAACATTATTACTAAAAGTGCCGATGCAGAACAAGGTGGTTCCTTTTACGCCGGAATGGGTAATGATGGATATAGGAAATTTAGCTTTAATGTTTCAACAGGCTTGATGGAGAACGGATGGGCTGTAACTCTTTTGGGTGGAACTGTAAGTGGCGATGGTTATATTAATGGAACTGATTTTCAGGGATATAATTATTTTGCAAACATTACAAAAGTGATTAATGATAGGCACAGGATTTCTTTACAAGCATTTGGTGCTCCGCAATGGCACAACCAAAGAGGTAACAAGCACCTGATATCTACATTTGAAAATAAAAATGAGGATTTACCTTTCTCTAACACAGCCGGATTTAAGTACAACTCAGAATATGGTATTCGTGATGGTAAAATTTACGGCGGAGGTTATGGATACAACTATTATCACAAACCGCAGGTTTCTTTAAACCACTATTGGACAATTGATAATAATACACAGTTAGCAACTTCTGTATATGCTTCAATCTCAAGTGGAGGAGGAAGACGATTAAGAGGAGAAAAAGCTCCGGATGTTGAATACAATAGAGATAGTCATAAATTCAACAGCATGGAATGGCGTACGGGAGATGGATTAATCAATTGGGATAAAATGATTGCTCATAACGCTTCTATAGGTGGACAATCAGATTTCCTTATAGGTAATGCTGTAAACAGCCATGAATGGTATGGAATCTTATCAACCTTAAATACGAAGGTGGATAACATAAATTTGACATTTGGAGTGGATTCAAGGTATTACATTGGACATCACTATGAAGAAGTTGATGATTTACTTGGAGGCCAATTCCATATTGATGATGCAAATATTAATATTCCGGTTAATTCACCATTGAGAGTTGGTGATAAATATAACTACAATAATGACATGCAGGTGTTGTGGAATGGGCTATTTGCACAAGGAGAAATTGAGTTCGATCGTTTTACAGCTTTTCTATCAGCATCAGGTTCTGCTCAAACTGTGCGTAGAGTAGATTTTTTCCAATATGAGGTGGGAAATCAAAAGTCTGATTGGGCAAACTTTATTTCCTGGAGTATTAAGGGTGGTGCAAATTATAATATTAATGATAACCATAATGTATATGCCAATGCGGGTTATTTTACAAGAGCACCATTCGTGAAGTTTGTATTTGATGGATATACGAATGATTTTATTGACGATCCTAAGTATGAAAAAGTACTAACTTTTGAAGGTGGATATGGGTATCGTTCCAGAAGGTTAAATGTTAAGTTAGGAGTTTATCGTACAGAGTGGAGAGATCAAGGGTTAACACAAAGTTTCCAGGGACAATCTTTTAGTTTGTTAGGGTTAAGCTCACTACATCAAGGTGTTGAATTTGAAGCAACTTATAAACCAACAAATGATTTAACAATTCGTGCAATGGCATCAGTTGGAGATTGGTCGTATATTGACGATGTATATTTCCAGGAGTTTGATGATGCTGGTAATTTTGTGGGTGAATATAATGCTTATATAAAGGATGTTAATGTTGGAAACTCTGCTCAAACAACTGCAGCGTTGGGTGTTAATTATAATTTCTTCAAAAGTTTCCGAATAGGTGCAGATGCCAACTACTATGGGCGTAACTTTGCTGATTTTGATCCAACTAATAGAACAACTATCGCCAGTAGTGGCGTTAATGCATGGCAATTACCAGATGCAGTGCTGTTTGATTTAAATGCAAGTTACAGGTTTAAAATCAATGGATTGAAATCCAGAATTTTTGGTAAAGTTACCAACTTGTTAGATACTGAGTATATTGCAGACGCAGACGATGGTGTAGAGCATGACTGGCAAACATCACCTGTTTATTATGGCTTTGGCCGAACATTTTCTATTGGCATGAAAGTTAACTTTTAATTTGTTTTTATCATGAAACTTAAATTACACTCAATTATAATGATGTTAGCAGGTTTATCGCTTTTTGCCTGCGAACCCTTAGATGATATTAAAGACGAATTGGACAGTAATTATACTGGTCCTCTTCGTAAAGATCTTAAATATGACTTGGTACCAGCTGATTATGTTACAATTAGTAAGTTAGCTCAGGAAGATGCAACGACGCCAGAAGAATTGGAGATAGCTGAGCAAATAGCTGTAGACACAGTGCTATACCCAGGTATCTCAGTTGATTATATTCCTGATATTATTGAAGATATTTTTAAGGGGTATGGAGTTAAATCTATTTCAGAAGTCAATTTTAGATTTGCTGATGAAATTGGTGCAGAAGCTTCGGAAACAGCTGAGTATTATGAAATGCAGCCGGCCAGATTCTGGAAATTTTCTCCTGTAATCGAGATCGATATGAATTCTGATAAAGCTTTTTATCAGTACATAACAGACTACGTTAAGGAAGATGAAGAGTTAGGAAAATACTGGGAACCAAAATATTTACCTTATGGAAGGGATTTGTATTATGGTTCGACTGCGAAATATTACAACTTCGATTTAGTTTACTACAACCGTGCCAACAGTTCGCGTGATATGGAAGGTGAAGCAGAAATTGATCCGGAATTAGCAGCATTATATGATGCAAATGATTTGGTAAAATTGGAAGAAGTTTTAATTGAAAGGGTTGTAGAAGGTATGAATGTCATGTTGCAACAACACTATAAAGAGTCTGGTGCTGAAATATTGTCAAATGGTGTAACAATAACTTATAAGGTTATGGGTACTTGTCGATTTGATGATAGAAGTAACCAGATTATGACCTGTAATTTTAATTGTACTAAAGCTTCACCTAATCCAGAGTTTGAGTTATTATCTGGTCCTGTTTTCTCAGTAAAAAAGTAATCTAAGATGAAGAGATTTTTATTTATACCAGTATTGTTTTTAGCGATGGCACTTATATCTTTTTATGGGTGCGACTCAGGAGATGATACTGGTAGTGTTTTGCCTCCGGATTATGTAGATCCTGACGACGATAATAATGGAGAAGAGCCCGACGAACCTACAACGTATAATTACATTATACCTCAGTTGGATACTGATGGAAGAATTATTGTAAGTGGACAGCCACCACAATATTCAGATACGGCAAAATATCATGTTGTTTCAATAGCTTTTGATATTGAAAAAAGTACAAGTTTTGATTTGGATAATTATTATTCAGATGCAGTTGGTAAGAAAGGTTCTGCTCTTCGTGATGAGATTGCCGGTATTATTTCCAAAAATCATTATGAATTGACTTATACGCCTGGAATATGGGATTTAACTAAAGAAGCAGATGAAGATCCGCATGATGATACGAAGGTATGGTTGAGTTATGAGGAGAAAACTAATCTTAAGTCAAATCAGCAAGGTTCCACAGGAAGTGAAGGCAAGTGGAATAGAGAGCATATTTGGGCCAGAAGCCGGGGAGTTGGAGAAACATCTGATAAGGGACCTGCAACAGACGGTCATAACCTAAGAGCAGAAGATGCTGAAGTCAATTCAGATAAAAGCAATCGGGATTTTGAGGAGAAAGATGGAGATGAAGACTTTTATGGTACACATGGAGATTATTCTTATGTACCCAAAAAATCGGCTCGGGGAGATGTTGCCAGGACTTTAATGTATATGGCTGTTCGCTGGAATAAGGATTACAAATTGGTATTAGATGATAAAGCATATAACTCGAGTGGTGAAGCGCGTCAGGGTAAAATCTCTGATTTACTCGAATGGCATGATAAAGATCCTGTTGATCCATATGAGATCAGACGTAATAATGTAGTGTTTAAGTATCAAAAAAATCGTAACCCTTTTGTTGATCATCCTGAATTAGTAGATTTTATTTTCGGTGATAAACAAGAAAAGGAATGGGATGGTGGATATACTTATTCCACAAATTAATGCAGTAATTTAGCTTGTAATCTTATAAATGATTATAAAAAAATAGAATTATGAAAAGATATTTCATTTATATATCAATTGTTATCCTTTCGACTATAGGTTTTTCATGTATAGACGAAATGGGTGAAGTGGTGCATAAAGGCAAGGTTCAATTGAATGTTGTAACACCAGAAGCAATTAGTGAAGACGATAAGGAGGACTATTCAATTAAGGTAAAACTATACCGTGAATACAATGATTTTACTTTTGAAACGAAACTTGAAATAAATAGTGTAACAACAGAAGGTGTTATAAAAACAGTGCCAATTGATATTGAGTATGGCAACTGGGTTGTTAAGCAGGCCGTATTGCTTGATAAAAGCAATCAACCTTTATACTTAGCTGTTGATAAGGATGATGATAGAGCAGAAGGCATTGATGAGGATTTACTTCTACCTTCTGCGGATAATGTTCTTGACGGTCAGTTAACGACCTTCAGCTTTCAATTTGTTGAGTTTGACCCTAAGACAGATCCGGGAGATGTTACTCCTGTGACATCTTTATCTTATGATTTTTCAGATGGAACAAAGTATGACAAAATTACCTTAAATGGTTGGACTACAGTTGATGGTAAAGAAGGTGCTGATAGAGGCTGGTCATATAATGAAAACAGTGATTCAGGAAATAAATACGCGCAGGCTTCGGGTTATGGTGGTACTGAAGCTAATTATACATCGTGGATGATTACACCGCCACTGGATTTAGATGGTACAAGTAATAAAGTAGTTTCATTCAAAACGGCTAAAGCTTACTGGGCTGCAAGTTCAGAGTTTAAGGTGTATATTATGGATGGTATTGACCCATCTACAGCTAATAAAACTGAATTGTCTGCCGTTTTAGCTGCAGAATCAGATGAGGATCACGCATGGATTGAATCAGGAGATATTGATTTATCGACTTACTCAGGTGTTCAGTACATTGCATTTTATTATTATGGTGAAGGTACCTCTGGTAGTTCCACATCATTTAGGGTAGATGATTTTGAGTATGGTGATGTTGGAGATACGCCTGAACCTGTAGATCCCGTTACATCTCTATTCTATGATTTCTCAGATGGAACAAAATACGATAAGATAATGCTAAATGGTTGGGTGACCGTAAATAAAAATCCGGGAGCTGATAGAGGATGGTCTTTTAATGAATTCGATGGTGAAATGTATGCGCAAGCCTCAGGATTTGGTGGAAATGAGGCTAATTATACTTCATGGATGATTTCACCACCATTAAATATTGACGGAACGACAAATAAATCTGTATCATTCAAAACAGCCAAGGCATATTGGGCTGCGAGTTCAGAGTTTAAGGTTTACTTAATTGATGGAATTAATCCGGAATCAGATAATATGATTGAACTTACTGCAACTCTTGCAGGAGAATCAGATGCCGACCATGCATGGATTGAATCAGGTAATATAGATTTGTCATCTTATTCAGGGATTAAACATATAGCTTTCTACTACTATGGTGAAGGTACAACAGGAAGTTCAACATCGTTCAGGGTTGATGATTTTACTTATGGAGACCATGAAATGCCTGAGGAACCAATTGTTCCTGTGAGCGAATTATTTTACGATTTTACTGAAGGAACCAATGATTCACCTGTAAATATGAGTGACTGGTTGACCCTAAACCAAGATGCTAATGCCGACAAGCAATGGGTATATTCTGAATATGGTGGTAATAAATATGCTCAAATGTCAGGTTATGGTGGTGATATGTCAACGTATACATCATGGATGATTTCACCAGCTCTTGATATCGACGGTGCTACGAATAAAACGGTGTCATTTAAAACTGCCAAAGCTTTTTGGGCAACTTCTACTCAATTTAAGGTATATCTTTTAAATGATATTGATCCTGAAAAAGCAATGAAAATTGAGTTAACAGATGCTATCCTTGCTTCAGAATCTGATGCAAATTATGCATGGATTGAATCAGGAGATATTGATCTGTCTGCTTATTCAGGTTACAAGTATATTGCTTTCTATTATCATGGAGAAGGTAGTTCTGGTGGTTCAACAACATTCAGAGTTGATGATTTTAAATATGGTGACTATAATATTACCCCTCCTGCAGAAGGAGGAACAAAAGAAGATCCATATACAGTTGAAGAGGCCATAGGTATTCAGGATGGTTCTACTGCATGGGTGGAAGGATATATAGTTGGTTTTATAGTTTATGGAGATCCAGTTACTGTTACCAATGATCCGACTCAGTTTGCATCAGACACAAATATTGCGATTGCTACATCAGCAGATGAGACAGATACAAGCAAAATGTTATATGTGCAGCTATCGGGTACCGATTCTGAAGCAAGAACTCAACTTGGATTAAGTTCTACATCTGGCGGATCGCTTGGATATAAAGTTAAGCTTAATGGTGAATTGAAAAATTATTTTGGAGATCATGCAGGGTTAAAAGGAATATCTTCTGCTGATGAATTCGAAATTATAACCAATTAAGAAGTTTTTCTTACTAGATAGAAATGATTAATTATTAAAGGCTGCTTCAATCGAAGCAGCCTTTGTTTTTATAGATTCAAGAGAAAATCGTATCTGGTACATTTTAATATGATTTCCCTATAGTTAATAATTATACACAAGTCATAACTCATCGTTAACTCAATATCTCTAGCGGTAGATATGTGTATTTTACGCTCTACATGTTTAATCATTGCCGCAGGTTATCCCTATATTTTGATTTAGTTTAAATATTTAATAACATTGCAACTAAAGCGGTTTAGTATGTATGGTATTTCATTGGAGCAACTAGCAGAAAAAGCCAAAGTGTCTAAGACAACAGCATCGTTAGTTATTAATGGTAAAGGAGACAGGTATAAGATTAATAAAGATACTCAGCAGAGGATTCTATCTATAGCTTCAGAATTTAACTATCGACCCAACTTTTCGGCTCGTAGCCTGACTAAAGGAAAAACGATGACCATTGGTCTGGTTGTTCCAAATATTGCAGACAGCTTTTATAGTAATATCGCGTTTCAGTTGGAACAACAATTGGCAGAAACAGAGTATCAGTTATTAATGGGAAGTACAAGAGAAAAATCAGATAGAGAGGAAGCTCTTATAGCTACTTTTTTGAACAGGCAGGTTGATGCATTAATTGTTGCGACTACCCAGAAAAAGCAAGTATATATTGAAAAGATAAAAAATAGTGGTATTCCGGTTGTATTATTTGATCGTCATTACCCAGACTCAGACTTGCCCCACGTTATTGTAGACAACTACTATGGAGTTCGAAAGTTAATTATTCACCTTGAGTCTCAAAACAGGAATAAGATTGCGTATGTGGGTTTGGATCTTGAATTGCAAGCTATTAAGGAGCGGCAGCAAGGTTATAAAGATTGGTCCGAGAATGTTGAATATCCTGCTAATTTCTTATACACTGTTAGTTATGAAAACTATTTGTCAGAATGTGACGCAAGTGTTCGTAAATTGGTTTCAGAAGGGGTAGATGCGATTATATTTGAAACACATTACCTCGCATTACAAGGAATAAAAAGCCTGGAATCGTTAGGAGTTAATTATTCACAAGAAGTAAATGTGGTAAGTTTTGGTGACCATCAAGCATTTAATATTTTTCCTCCGGGCATTACTGCTGTTGATCAGCCAGTTGATAAGATAGCTGGCGCATCTCTGAACCTGGTTTTTAATCAATTGAATAATATAGATACAGAACTAAATACTGAAGTTAAACTGGAACCTGAATTAATCATAAGAGGTACTTAAATTTTTTGTTATGAAGAAATCAATAATTCATTGCTTGCTGTGCTTAATAGCCATTGCAAGTAGTAGTGCTCAATCAACGCTTGATATAAAAGCATTGTCAGAGTTGGGCAAGCAGGCTGGTAACTTTGTTGAAGGATATTCTGAACACGGCAATGCCGGACTTTTTCAATATCACTCATTAATGGGAGCGACCACACCATCTTTATTATGCAGATCTAATACTGAACCCATTGAATGGCAATCGGCGGTTGTTCCAAACAATCTAAAAGGGAAGTATGTCGATTTTTTATGGCTTGTAAGTTTGGATGCAGCTAATAAAACACCCACTTTCTTTTTTTATATCAATAAACTAAAGCGCTTTAGTTTTAGTCAGGGAGAGGCAAGAAGCTGGCGCATTCAAGGGGATGATCAAGCTGAATTAAGTTATTATCATGTTTCTACAGACAGACACGGTGATACACATGGGTATCTTCATGCCAAAATACCGAAAAAGTGGATTGTCCTGGGTCAGGCAGCTAATTTTAAAATTGTTGGAGATGGCAAAGGAACACACGAGTGGATTCAGGTGTATAGAGAACCGGGAATATGTCAATACTTATACAATAAAGCATCACGCGAAAACCAAATAACTTTTCAAGTTAAAAGTAAACAGATTGAGGTTATTGCCGGGGAGGAGTTTGCCAATAAAAAACTACGTTTAATGCTTGATGATGATGTCTTTGAACAAAAGCTAAATCATAAGGGTGAAGCTGTATGGTTGCTTAATAAGAATGCAGATAAATGGCATAATTGGCAAGTTGAAATCAATGACAAACATTTGTTTAGTGGTCAGTTGAATAGTAGGACAGAGGCGTATTACGTAATTGGCCGGCAAGGACTTGTAAAATATATTGATGTCGAATTTAATGATGGGGATTATCTTATTAATGCTCAAAGTACTTATCAGCCTCAGATGGTTGATAATATCAAAGAACTTTCTCAATCAAAATTAGCACAGGGTACTATCTGTTTAATGAATTCCAGTCATCAGGATATTGCCTGGATGGATGATGTAGAGAAATGTATTGTAGAGCGTGATACAATGCTTCTCTCACCTCTTGTCAGGGATGGTTTGGTAGCTGATAATTACAGTTTCGATATCGAGGATGCTTTAATGATTGAAGAATATTTAATGCGACATCCTGATAAAAAAGAGGATATATTAAAATTGTTGGAGCAAGGTAAAATAACTGTTGGAGCTACTTATATACAACCTTATGAAGAGATGTATTCCGGTGAATCTTTAGCCCGTCAGTTTTACCAGGGTAAAAAATGGTTGCAATCAGAATTAAATGGTTATACAGCAGATACCTATTGGAATGTAGATGTGCCTGGACGTACCATGCAAATGCCACAATTAATGCTCAAAGCTGGCGTTCCTAACCTGGTAATCAGTCGTCAGGCAAAGGGTGTATATGGTTGGGCTTCTCCTGATGGATCAACAGTCAGAGCTTATTCGTCAGGACATTATAGTTTGGATTATAATGGTATTAACCGGAACTTTTTCGATGCTGCAGCTTATATCTCTGAGTCAGCACTTTTTTGGAAAGATGGCTATAATGATGTAAAGGCTCAAGATGCTGCTATACCAATTCTATCTGATTATGATATGAGTCCGGCTAAGGATTATTCCGGTTTAATCAATAAATGGTCGGCTATAAAGTACATCGAAAATGAAAAAGGGCAAATCTCGCCGATCCAATTACCGCCGATTGAACTAACAAGTACAAGTGAGTTTATGACACGGATTGCAGATAATACTGAAACCTTAAAGATGATAGCAGGCGAGCGCCCGGCATTGTGGTTATATATTCATGGTCCCTCGCACCAAAAGGCTATCAAGGCTAGTAGGGAAGGTGATCAAATGTTGATTAATGCCGAACAGTTTGCAGTTTTAGATGCAGTAACTAAAGGAACATTTACTTCTTATCCCGAAGACAAATTGAAAGAGGCCTGGAAGGCTAAAATTTATCCGGACCACGGCTGGGGAGGAAAAAATGGTGATATCACTGATGCAATATTTGAGGCGAGCTACCAAAAGGCATTAAACCAGGCAAATTCAATTACTCATGAAGCAACAAGTAATGTCGCAGGACGCATTAAATTTAAGAAAAAAGGAATGCCAATTGTCGTGTTCAACGGCTTAAGCTGGCAACGTCAATCACCTGTTAAAGCAGAATTGAGTTTTGAAGACGGTAATATGACAGGTATGCGAATTACCAATAGTCAGGGCAATAATATAGCTTATCAGGTTAATGAACACGATACTTATGAATCGGGATACATTAAAACTGCTAAAATTGAGTTTGTTGCTGATGTTCCACCGCATGGTTATGCTACCTACTACATCAATGCTGATCAAACCCTGTTGCAAGCTTCAACGCAAGGTAGTATAAAAGGATTGGAAACAAAGTTTTACAACATAAAGATGGGTAATGGTGGTTTGGCCAGTGTCATTGATAAGAGTAGTGGTAAAGAGCTGTTTGAAACTGAGAAATTTCTGGCAGGCGATATCTTTTCTTTAAGATCAGAAGGAAATGGAGCAGGTGAGTTTGTTCAAGTACAACAGCCAAGTATGGAAGGATTTGAGCAGGTGAGTGGACATCAGCCGAAATGGCAATTGGTTTCTAATGGCAGTGTTTATGCCGAATGGAGGTTAAGACAAGCCATGAACCACGCTGTTGCGCAAGTAACCGTTAAGGTATATAAGGAATTACCAAGAATAGATTTCAATGCTGATATTTTGAACTGGGAAGGAGAAATGTATCGCGAGTTCAGAATGGCATTTCCATTAACTGACGAATTTAAGCATATCGCTTATGAGGTACCTTATGGTATTTTGCGCGTTGGACAGGATGAAATGAAAGGTGCAGCTGGAGGTGAAGCGGGTGGATTAGTATACAGTACTCCTTGTGAAGATATACATCCGCGTGGTATAGCGAACTGGATTGGCGCCTATAACGATGATTTGGCATTGATTCTTTCATCATCAGTTGTTGCCGCCGATTATATCGATGTTAAGCAACCCGATAAGTATAATTTACAACCAATTTTATTTGCTTCCAGACATAGTTGTCATTGGGAGGGAAATCCTTATCCTCAAACTGGTAATCATCATTTCCAATTTAGTCTGAGTACCTCCAAACCTGATCTTGCAGAAGCAAATCGCGTGGGAATAGCAAACAATAGTCCATTATTGGTGGTGGTTAATCCTGAAAGAATGAAAAAAGCAAATCTGCCCGAAAGGCTGTCGCTAATTGAAGTATCTGATCCTGATGTGATTATTTCTGCCATTAAAAAGGCCGAGGATAATGATGATTTGGTAGTGAGATTTTACAAAACCGGGCAATCGAAAAGCCAGCTTATTCTGACAGGATTAAAAGATATCCGTTCAGCGTATAAAACAAATCTGATCGAAGAGAAAGCAACTACGATTGCTCCAAAAGGTAATTCAATTCAATTGCCACTTAATAATTATGAAATCGAAACCATCAGGTTCTCGTTTAAGTAAAGAATAAAAAAAAGGTGTCTGAACGACACCTTTTTTAGTTATAATAACTAGAACTTCTCATCATATTTAGTCCACAGATCATCACCAATCTTCCAGGCTACATTCACCACACGGTTACCCCAATTAGTCGTATAACGAGTCAGATGGGCGATGGTTTGCTTCTTACCCATGCTCATAGCTGCCAGTTCTGTTTCACGTTGCTTGGCAAATATCTCCTCTTGAAGCGGCAGTAATACTTTGTCCACATCATGGCGGGCATCATTCCATCGGAGTCCGGCCAGGGTGCTCATTCGGTTAAAAGCCCACCAGGCCGAATTGCGGTTAAAACCGTTCCTGCCAGGAGCCTTGTAAGAAGCAGGAAGATCAGTTACACTACAATAAATAGGAATATATACCGAGGTGGCGATATTATCCTGTGCCATCCAAACCAATCCGCCAATTTCGTCGGGTAACCAGTCACGACTCTGCGTAATGGTGCCATACATGGTATACCAGCGAGCAATGGTACGTTCGCCCAGCTTACCCCATCCGCCATGGATGTTGTGCAAATCGTACTTATCGTAAGGCATAAATGGATTGGCATAAGGGTGTGGAATAGTATCTCCCTCTTCAGTAACCTTTTTCATATGACCAACCATGTCATAAGGTGTATGCTCGTAGTAATCCTTAAACACCTTAATCATTTTCTCCAAAGTCACCTTGTCATCAGGTTTTACGGAGAAAGGATAATCACAAGTGTCAGGATCAAGTTCTAAAGAAGGTGCCATCATGCTCAATACGCGCCACTCACGACGACGAGCTGCCATCGACTCTCTTCCTTCAGGAGCATAGGCGTAAGCAAAGCGGAATGCTTCCTCTTCAGGATTCCACCAGGCACTATCTTTGGCTATCTCATAGAGGTTGTCCGAATACATAAAGTTGTTTGTGTCAGTGGTGTCAACTTCAAGTATACGTGCAGCATTGGCATTCACACTCACATGGTTATCAGGCACGCGTTGTGCCACCCAAATGGCACCCACATTGCCTTTACCAGGTCCAACAATCTCAAAATGCCAAACCTCTTTCTTGTCAGCAATGGTAAGGCATTCACCCCAGTCGCGGTAACCGTATTCTTTAGTTAGCTCACCAGCCATTTTAATAGCCTGGCGTGCTGTGGTACAACGTTCAAGCATCAATTGAATTAAACGCTGACAATCGATCAAGCCTTCTTCAGACACCAATGATTCGCGTCCGCCGAAAGTCGATTCGCCAATGGCCAGCTGCTTGGTGTTCATGCAAGGATAAGCCGAGTTAATGTAGCCATAGGTGTTTTTAACCTGCGGAATTTCACCTACAGGTGTATGCTTGTAGGCTGGCATATTACGTGAATCATCTTTTTCGCGAGAATACATGGTTACTTCGTCACGCCTTCCGTGCTTACGGGGAGGTACAATGTCCATCCACGAACGGGTACGGTGACTGTCATCGGTATGTGATGTCATCACAGAGCCGTCGAAGCTCGCTTTTTTTCCTACAGTAATAGTTGTACAGCCTTCGGGCACGCCACCTTCCCAATCGGCTTTTATCTGAGCGCTGAGCCACTGCGATGTTCCTATTAATCCCAGTGCGAGTGCAATTTTGAATTTCATTGGTCAAATCTGTTTTCGAATTGCTACAAAAATAAAAAAATGTATGAGCTGAGCGTTTGAATTTGGTGCTTTTATCAGAAAATGACTTTTAAAAGCTGCCTGTCTGTGTGTATAGTGATGTTAAACCCTTTGTTTAATCGTTAAGTTGTCTGCACGTGTTTAATTATATGGTCTGCAACTTGCAAAGTTGATAAATTACTTCTGATTTTCTTCTCGCAGCTTGTAAAGTTGGCTGATTGCTTCTGATTATCTTCCTTGCAAGTTGTAAAGTTCGTTGAAGGGTTCTGCATTTCCTTCCTGCAAGTGTTAAAGTCCGTTGTTTGGATCTGTACATCCTTCCTGCAGGTTGTTGAGTGCGCTGAATGGTTCTGATTATCCTTCTCGCAAGTTGTAAAGTTCGTTGAGCGGTTACGCATTTCGTTCTCGCAGGTTGTAAAGTTGAATAAAAGTTCCGGTTTTTCTTCTCGCAAGTTGTTGAGTACCTTGAATGGTTTTGATTTTTCTTCCTGCAAGTTGATGAGTATATTAATTTATTCTGATTTCGATATTTTACGCTTTTGTGAGTTCAAATACCAATCATAAGCAGGTTTTTTTAACTTTGTTACTCTCACATTTAAAAAGATTTGACAATGAAGAAGTTTTTGAAAATAGCCGGTGGCTTAATTTTATTCCTGTTTATTCTGATTTTGGTTTTTCCGGTTCTTTTTAAAGGAAAGATTGAAAGCGTTGTAAAAGAGCAAATCAACAATAATGTTAATGCACGGGTCGATTATCAGAATTTTTCTTTGTCGTTGTTAAAGAATTTCCCCAATGTGAGCCTCGGTATTGAGGATTTAACGGTTAGTGGGAAGGATCAGTTTGAAAAAGATACACTCATACAGCTGGGTGCCTTTAATACCAAACTGGGTTTGCTGGGTACTATTTCAGGTCAAATTGAGGTGCATTCGGTGGTGTTGTCTGATCTTACGGTTAATGCTGTGGTATTGGCCGATTCATCAGCCAACTGGGATATTGCAATTCCATCAGAAAAGACAGAAGTAACTGAGGAATCGGGCGAAAGCTCAGATTTTAAAGTGGTGTTGGAATCATTCATGATCAACAATGCCAATATTCATTACACCGATCATACAATGGCATTGCAGTCATCGCTTGAAGGATTTAACCTCGATCTGTCGGGTGATCTATCGGCCAGTCAGACCAACCTGGACGTGTCATCAAGCATTGATCAGATAAATGTGAATTATGATGATGTTAAGTATGTGAATGGTTTGTCATTGGGACTAAAAGCTGGTATAGGAGCTGATTTAGAGAATATGGTATATACGTTTCTGGAGAATGAACTAATGCTAAACCGAATGGCCTTGAAAATGGATGGCTTTGTAGCGGTTAAGGATGAAAGCTACGATCTTGATTTAAAGTTGGGATCGACCAATACTGATTTCAAATCATTGCTGGCATTGGTTCCAGAGGAGTACCTGAAAGATTTTGAAGGTTTAAAAACGGATGGTACCATGAATCTCAATGCAGTGGTTAAGGGCGAATACATCGATGAAGATCACATACCAGCCTTTACCCTTGATTTGGAAGTTGACAACGGCCTAATTCAATATCCTGAACTACCCGAGTCGATTGATAATATTAATGTAGGATTACATGTGAAGAATACAGGTGGAAGCGCAGATAATACTATTACAGAGTTGGATAAATTTCACTTTGAGATAGCGACTAATCCCTTTGATGCCAGTTTTAAAGTGACTACACCTGTTTCGAATTTGAATTTTGAAGGTAAGGCTATCGGCAAAATTGACTTGCAATCGCTGGCCAACGCCATTCCAATGGACAGCTTTGATATTAAAGGATTAATCGAAACAGATTGCACATTCAGCGGCGATTATGCCACAATCGAAAAGGAAGCATATGAGCAGATTAATGCCAGTGGTGAACTGCGCTTAAGCGACTTCTTATATAAGAGCACTGATATTCCGCAGGGAGTGTTTATCAAACAGTCGACCATGAGTATCAACCCACGTAGTATTTTATTACAGTCTTTTGATTGTACCATGGGCAACAGTGATTTTAATTTAAAAGGATCGCTTGAAAACTACCTGGCCTATGCCCTTAAAGAAGGAACCTTAAAAGGAAAACTGACACATTATTCGAAATACATCGACACAAACGAATTTCTGGCAATGGCGAGCAATGGAGAAGACGAGGTAGCTGAGGTGGAAGAAGAAATGGCTTTGGTAGAAGTGCCTAAAAACCTCGATTTTGTATTTAAATCGCAGGTGGAGCAATTACTTTACGATAAGTTGAAGATTTACAGGGCTAATGGTAAAATTACGGTTAAAGATGGCAAGGTTCAGCTCAATGGTTTAAAAATGCAGTTGCTAGATGGAAGTATGAAGATGACCGGCCAATATAATACCGCTAATGCTAGCAAACCATTTGTGGATTTCAAGATAGAAGGTGATAAATTAGATTTAAACATGGCTGCCAACTCATTTTCGGTAGTCGATTCGCTATTGCCTTTGGCTAAAAATACAGTAGGAAAGGTATCTCCAAAGTTTACCTATTACAGTCAGTTAACAAAAGATGCAAAGCCTGTAATGCAATCACTTAATGGCGGAGGATGGTTACGTTCAGAGAGCGTGGAAGTGTCAGGTTCGAAAATACAGAATTCACTCGCTGCAACATTGAAAAATGACAGTTATAAGAAAATGAGAGCTGAGGATTTGAACATCAATTTCGTTATCGATAAAGGCAATGTAATTGTGAAGCCTTTTAAAACAAAAGTAGGAGGTAAGATGGTTGAAGTACAAGGGGTGCAAGGATTGGATAAATCAGTTGACTATAAAATAACCATGCCGGTAAGTCGTAAAGAAGTATCAAAGATGGCCGGTTCATTTGGTTTTAGTCTGCCTACTTCGGGTGATGACCTGATGGTGGACATATTGGTGAAAGGTACCGTTGATGAGCCACAATTGAGTTTTGATCTTGATAAAGCGAAGAAGCAGATTGAGAAAGACCTGAAAAAAGAAGGCGAGAACCTGTTGAAGAATTTATTAAAGGGATTCTAGCAGGTATCAAATAAAATCCTACGTTAACAAAAGGATTGGGGCATTTGGTGGAATCAATTTTTATTTTTGTTTGATATCTGTTTTCTTTAGTTCTAAGTAAGCAGAACAAACTAAATTTTATATGGATGAAGGTACTTATTCTGGCTCCTGAAATACAACATTGTCATAAGCTATCAATATATACAAGTCAGCTCAAAAAATCGATGGAACAGCTCTCCATAGATAATGATTTGGTTGATCAGATCACTTTCAGAAATTCGCATAGTGACTCGACGACTTTATCATACGATCTAAAGCAGTTGAGTGATTACGCTGATGCGGCCGAGGTGATTAATAGCAATTATGACGTTTGTATATTGCAATATCAGCCAGGAGTATACGGAGGAAAGGGAGGTAACTATGTTATGAACCTGGCAGCTCAGTTATCCATACCTTTATTCTGTGCTTTTCATTCATTGACAAGTGAACCGTCAGAGATTGATAAGGAAATCGTCTGCTTTCTGGCTGAACGTTCTCAATGTGTATTCGTTTTTAGTCAGTTGAGTGTTGAGTTTTTAGAGCATTATTATAAAGTTAACCGCGACAAGATCCTCAAAACCGATTATGGCGTTTCAGTGTTTAATCCAGTTAGTGTTGAGCAAAGAAATACAGCCTTGGGTGTCGGTAGCCAAAAGGTAATATTGGCTTGTGGTTCTATGGATCGAATTAATGGATTTGAAACGATCATCAATGCACTTCCATCGGTTGTTAAATACTATTCCGACCTTATGTTGGTCATTGTTAATACTGACTCGCAAAATCAACGTGAAAAAGAATATGCCAAAAGTTTAATGAGACTGGCTGCTCAGCGGGGGGTAAGTGACCGTGTCAAACTGGTTCGGCATGATTCATTAAAGGTAAGTTTAGATGTTTTGATGAATGCAGCTGATGTTTATGTTTCTGCAGTTGTGGATGACAAACGCCTTGATGATGCACTTTTATCAATGGCAGTGGGTAGCGGTGCTGCAGTTTTGTCCACACCTACCTGGTTCGCAAATGAGTTGTTGGGTGACAAGAATGGAAGTTTCTTCTCATTTAAGTCAAGTAGTGAATTATCAGCTGAGATAATGTTAATGCTTCGCAATGAAAGGGAGACACAGATGTATCGTGCTAATG
Organism: Carboxylicivirga sp.; assembly: GCF_982718395.1. Classification (NCBI taxonomy): domain Bacteria; kingdom Pseudomonadati; phylum Bacteroidota; class Bacteroidia; order Marinilabiliales; family Marinilabiliaceae; genus Carboxylicivirga; species Carboxylicivirga sp. The sequence goes on along the minus strand of NZ_CEXQWX010000044.1, from coordinate 7,531 downwards.
CATCCTTATATGGAGCTCAGACATCATGGCCTGTTGTAGCAAAGCGGCTTAAGGAGATATTACAGAGTTTATCTTTAACACCCACTAATCAGATTAAATCACACTTCAATCCTTCATATTTACCTGATGTTAACCTTAATCACCTGTTATCCTTGTGGTGGCAGTCAGGTTTCGTAGCTCAGTCCGTTTATGGTATTCCTGACTTGTCAAATGGCTATTCTTTAGAAGATAATGCAATGGTATTGCAAGTGTTGGTGAAAGCATCTGAATGGCAGGATAGGGAAGATTACAGGGTAGCAATAAGGAAATGTTTAGCCTTGATTAAGCTAATGAAGGGCGATGATGGAAAATGGTATAATAGCATAAGTGTACGTGGGAAACCAACAGACTTGGCTTCTGAAACTGCTATTGGGCGATTAATAAATGCTCTGGGAAATACATTTGCCTTTTGTAATGATCAAGGGGTTAAAGATGTAGCCTATGGTTTATTACTGGAGATTGTAACAACTCAGAAACTGACTTCGAATAAAGCGCAGGCTCTTGGTGTAATTGGATTGGCGCGTATTCTGGAATATGATACAGGGAATACAGAGTACTTTAATATTTTTAAGAAGTGGTCAGAAAAATTGGTTAAGCTTTTGCCCAACGATCCTTATATATTCTGGCAATGGTACGAAGATGAAGTTGGAGAACAGGCTGGCCTGATACCTCTTGCTTTGGCAAATGTATATCATATCACCCGCGATAAGGAGGTATTGAGTGTTGTCAAACGCTCACTGCGCTTTCTGGAGAAGCATTCAATGAATGAGAATCGTTTTTCAATCCGGTTTATCGGACTTAAAAAGGGAGAAAATAAACCAATGGTATCCAAAGTTTATACTGCAACTGAAACTTATTTGTTTACAGAGGTATATAATCGGTTATTTGAATTAACAAAAGAAGATAAGTATCAGAAGCCAGGAATCAAATGTCATAATTGGTATCTGGGCGATAATTCAATAGGTAAATGCCTGTATGATATTAATTCTGGAGGGTGTTACAATTCGTTTAGCGGGCGTACAGTTAACCCGGTGATGACACTTCAAAGCACTTGTGCGTATTGGTTGTCACACTTTTCAATTCTGGATTTATATTTTAAACAACTGATAGCTGAAGTGAAAGCATAAAAAAACCCGACATATGTCGGGTTTTTAATACCATTATATAATGGCCTAGCTTCTTTTCTCTTTGATACGAGCTTTTTTACCGGTAAGTCCACGTAAGTAGTACAACTTAGCACGACGAACTTTACCTTGGCGTAATAACTCAACTTTTTCAATAAAAGGAGAATTAAAAGGGAAGATACGTTCAACACCTACGTTGTTAGACATCTTTCTAACGGTGAAACGCTTATTATTTCCCTGTCCTTTAATCTGGATAACCACACCTTTAAATACCTGAATACGTTCTTTGTTACCCTCTTTAATTTTATACGATACCGAGATGTTATCACCCGGACCGAAATCAGGCATTTCAACTCCGCCTTCAAAAGCGGCTTCGGCTACTTTAATTAAATCCATTTTTAATTTTTTTATTGGATTAAACTTTATTCACGCAACATTACCTGACTCCCTCGTTCAATAAGAGGTTACGCAAATCGGCTGCAAAAATAGTGATTCTTAGATGAAAAGAAAAAGTTTCAATAGGATTTTCTTAAGTCTTTTTGCTTTTTTCTTCAGATTCTTGATTGTCACTTTGTTTTTTATCTCGATTAGTGAAAAATCCAACAATCATATTTTTAAAGGATACTAATACCGGACCCAGCCAGGCACTAATCAAAAATGGGACAAAACGTATCGGATTTAAAAATGATGTCAACTCAAAATATTTTAATTCAAGTTTTCTCTCAGATAGTTTGATTTGATAAAAAAGCTTCATCTTTTCATTCTCAAAGTCCTCGAATGATTTGATGTGGTTGTAAGAATTTCTACTTAGGTTCATCGTAATCGGTGTATTTAGGGAAGAATAGTTGGATAAAAGATTGAATGATTGGCTTTTGAATAAGTGCTTTGCGGAATGCATAGAAAATTAATGCAACAATCAGGTAAAATCCAGCAACAATAAGGAAACCAATTCCTTTACCTTCAAAAATATGATTAAGCCAGAAAGCAACGGCCAATGAAGCAAACAGCAAAACAAAGAAAAACAGGTAAAACAATCCCATCTTTAATAGCATGCTTGAAAAAAAGCGAGATAAGTTTTCGGCAGTATGGAGTTTTGCTAAATCTAAGCGAGCATTAATATATTCTTCGAATTCGTCTTTTACTTCATTTAACTCTTCTGATAATTTCTCTTTCATGATGTGTGATAATAAAATACCCCGAAAATTTAATTTTCGGGATATCAGGTTGCAAATGTTTCTATAGCCTTAGTTTGCTCCATGTGTTGGTTCAAGGTTTTTTTTGTACTCTTTAATAAGGTTTTCGATTTTTGTTTCTAACTCATTCATCTTAACCTTCATTTCTTCTTTAAGCTCACCACCTTTTGCTTTCAATTTTTCACGAAGCTGGTGTAGTTCGTTTTCCATTTCTTTAATTTTTGCTTTTACTTGCTCGCGTGTCTCACTGCCCTTTTGAGGGGCATAGAGTAAAGCAATTGAGGCCCCCAGAGCTGCTCCGGTCAATAAACCTCCCAGGAATAATCCAGTATACTTCATGGTCTTTAAATTTAACGGTTATTAGAATTAATAAGGTACAAAAGCTTCATTAATATGTCAATTTTATTGGTGTAGCAAAAATAACCGTTCATGGAATTATAACGTTAGGTTATCACACATCGCTTATATCTGCTATCTATCTGTAAAGAGATTTTTTGATAAAGTTATAACTTTACAGGCACAATCTAGTTTATGATTAGTTTATTTATTACTCTAAAATTTTTCGTTATTATTGAAGTAAAACGAACAAGTAATATAAGCTGAATAACCACGACAATACGTTTAAAATGGCAATAACGGAAAAGGAGAGGACGGAAATAAAAAATGTATACAGAGCTTTACTGAAATCTTGTCAGCCAATCATGGAAGAAGGAGACGTCAGGCAGATCAGGAAGGCATTGAATTTGACGACAGCTAATGAAAACGAATCGTCGCGGAACGACGCTGGAGAACTGAAAATTATAGAATCCTTGCAGGTTGCTCTTGTGGTTGTAAATGATCTGGGATTAAGCCGTGTAGCGGTAATTGGTGCTTTGTTATATGATTCAGTACTGGATGGAACAGTATCCAGCGAAGAAGTGGAAAAGGTATTCGGTAATCAGGTAGCTATTATTACCAGGGGCTTGGTTAAAGTTGGAGAGTTATACAGTAGAAACACATCAATTCATAACGAAAACTTCCGTAAGCTTCTGCTTACTTTTGCAGAGGATATTCGTGTTGTATTGCTAATAATTGCCAATCGCCTGCGAACCATGCGTAATTTGGCTTTATACAAAGAAGAGGATCAGCAAAGGATTAGCAGCGAAGTTGGATACTTGTATGCTCCCATGGCGCATCGTTTAGGTCTTTACAATATTAAATCTGAAATGGAAGACCTGGTCATGAAGTTTACAAATCGCGAGATGTATTCCTTTATTGCCAGGAAGCTGAATGAAACAAAACGGGCTCGTGATAAATACATCAAAGAGTTTATTGAGCCTTTGGAACAACAGCTTACCAAGCTTGGGTTAACGTTTGAGATTAAGGGACGGACAAAAACTATCCATTCAATCTATAATAAGATTAAGAAGCAGAACACCGAATTTGAGAATGTATATGATCTGTTTGCAATACGTGTAATCCTTGAGAGTGAGTTAGAAAAAGAAAAAGCTGAATGCTGGCAGGTTTATTCTGTTGTAACCGATAAATATCAACCAAACCCAAGCCGTTTACGTGATTGGATTTCAGTACCAAAGTCGAATGGATATGAATCGTTGCATACAACCGTATTAGGTCCTCAGAATAAATGGGTGGAGGTTCAGATAAGAACCAACCGGATGAATGAAGTTGCAGAGAAGGGACTGGCAGCCCATTGGAAATACAAGGGGCATAAAGGTGAGAAGGGAATGGACGAGTGGTTGGCAAATGTTCGTGAAATACTTGAAAATCCAGAACTTAATGCGGTTGATTTTATTGATGACTTTAAGTTAAACCTGTACGAAGAAGAGGTTTTTGTTTTTACTCCAAAGGGTGATTTACGCCGCCTTAAAAAAGGAGCTACAGTACTTGATTTTGCTTTTGAAATACACTCTGAAGTTGGTAAAAAATGCGTTGGAGGAAAGGTCAATAACAAAAATGTACCGATTAAATATGTATTGAAGAACGGTGATCATGTAGATATTCAAACCGGCAGTAATCAGGAACCCAAAAAGGATTGGTTAAATATTGTTGTTACCTCAAAGGCCAAATCGAAGTTAAAACAAGCATTACGAGATATTGAATATAAGGAGGCAGAGATTGGAAGGGAGATGCTGATCCGACGCTTAAAAAACTGGAAATATGAGCTGACCGATCAGTTACTTAATCGCTTGGTAAAAGCATTTGGATATAAAACTGTTCAGAATTTTATGCGTGCAGTAGCCATTGATAAAATTGAAATGGCACGTATTAAGGACTATATTACTCAATCAGAGAAGAAAGAAGAAGAAAGCCTTGATGTAGAAAAGGAGCGGAGTGCGGAAAACTTTGTTACTGGATCAGAAGATTTGCCAGATGATGATGTACTGATGATCGATAAAAGCCTGACGAATGTGGATTATAAATTAGCCAAATGTTGCAATCCTATTTTTGGTGATGATATATTTGGATTTGTAGCTTCAATGGGTGGGATTAAAATTCATCGTAAAAATTGTCCGAATGCTGTTGATATGCATACCAAATTTGGTTATCGCATTGTAAAAGCCCAATGGACAACCGGAGATAATACAAATTATCAGGCGACACTTAAAGTCACTGGAGTAGACGATATTGGTATTGTAACAAATATTTCCCATGTGATATCGAAAGATATGAAAGTGAAGATCAGATCAATGGCGATTGATTCCAATGAAGGAGTATTTGAAGGTACTTTGACAGTTTTTGTGGATAACACCAATAGTTTAACCATGCTGATTAAGAAAATTAAGAATGTAAAAGGTGTTTATACTGTTTCAAGGGTAGGTACTTAAAGAAATGCTTTCTAAAGGTTGATTTTATTGGTGAATTGAGTTAACTTTTTTCAAAATGAGTCTGACTTCTAAACACAATCACCATGGAAGAAAAAATCATCACTTTAGTTGTTCTGTCCTTCGAGAAAGCCCACATTTTAAAAACTTTACTCGAAGCCGAAGGTATTGAGTGTTTTCTTGAAAATACCAATCTGATCCAGGGAGCTGTTTCCACAGGAGTAAAAGTTAAATTGGCCGAGTCCTCATTGGAAGGCGCAATGAGGGTGCTGGAGGGAATGATGCAGGAGGAGCTAGAACCAGTGCTGATTGAAGACATTCCGCCACGCATTTTATTACCTGTTGATTTTTCTGAATATTCGCGAAAAGCCGCTGAGTTTGCCCTTGCATGGGCCAATGAATTGGAAGCCGAATTAACGGTCTTTCATACTTATTTCAATCCGATAATCAGCACAATGCCGTTTTCGGATACTTTTGCTTACGAGATCAATACCGAAGAAATGGTAATGGAACTAGAGGAGAAAGCAAGAGAAGGTATGGAGGAAATGAAAGCTTTCTTAAATAAAAAGAATGATGCTTTAGACAAACCAGTTTCGCTTAAAATGGAACTTGTTAAGGGTATTGCTGAAGATGAAATTGTTAAGTACAGCAAAGTTTATCGACCATTAGTAATAATAATGGGAACACGGGGAGCTGATCGCAAAGCTGCCGATTTAATCGGTAGTGTAACCGCCGAGGTGATGGAAACTGCGAAAGTTCCTGTTTTAGCAATTCCGGAAAACTTTGAATACACAGGTTTAGGCGGATTAAAGAAACTTTTATATGCAACCGATTTTCAGGAGGCTGATTTTAAGTCTTTGGAAAAATTGGAACAATTAATACGTCCATTAAATATGATGGTGACCTGTGGTCACGTTAGTTCAAAAGAACATTCACAATGGGATGAAGTTCGTATGGCCGGACTAAAAGAGCATATAAAGACAAATTATAATGAAGAGTTAGTTAATTGTGATTTAATCGAGCATGAAGATTTATTTGTCGGAATCGAGAGCTATGTACATGCTAACCAAATTGATATGTTGTCCTTTACCCGGCGGAAAAGAAACCTGATTAGCCGTATCATTAATCCAAACCTGGCTAAGAAAATGCTGTTTCATTCAACAACACCATTGTTAGTATTTAATGATTAATTTCTTAATTTTAGGCAAAACAATTGCCTGAAAGTGAAATATACCAAATTGAAATACATTAAAGCCGGCCTTTGTTTAGCCGGCTTCTTTATGATGTGTACGCATGCCTCGGGGCAATATTTGGTTAGTGGAGAGATCAGAGAGGTTGCTTATCAGTTTCAGGATGTGAGTGTTAGTTTGAGAACTAACCAAGCTGAAAAGCAACTGAAGCTGACGAATAATGGTAAGTTTATGGTGTCACTTGATTGGAATAAAACCTATCATTTTTTATTTAAGAAACCAGGCTATGTCAGCAAAGTCATAGAGTTTTCTACACATCTACCGACAGGTGTATCCAGCGAAGGCATTGCTCCCTACGATATGCCTGTACGTTTATTTAAAGTATTTGAAGGAGTAGATACTGTCTTCTTCAAAAATCCGGTTGCTAAAATCCGTTTTGATAAAAACAAAGTACGCAGTAACGGAGAATATGGAGACTTTGCTCCCGATGTCGATTATTCGCTGAAGGTTAAATACCGCATTGAGCAAATGAAGCAAGATGGTCAAGCCCTTAAAAAGCCTAATGATAAAGAAAACAGTGGGTTACCATTTGTTAAAGAAACAAATGATTCAAAGAAGAGTTATGAACAGGTTTCAATAGTAGAATCTAAGCAAGGGAAAGCTTTAACAAAGACGATCAAAGAAATCAAGGGTATCCAACCATTAAAAATATATTATCCACCTGGTGAGACCGTCGAGGAATTTAATTTGGATTCGAGGGTTATAACACGTCATATATTTGTGGTTAATTCTCAACGTCGTGTATTTCTTTCGGTAAAGCACAATTGGGGAGGACATTATTTCTTTATTGATGAAGCGCATATTGGTTATCGATGCATTTCCAGAGAAATATATGATTATTCATTAGAAAAATGTAGAACGAATATAAAAGATAATAAATGAGTTATTTAAGAGGATTTGCAAGTGATAATAATGCAAGTGTTCATCCAGATATATTAGAGGCAATAGCAAGCGTAAACAATGGTCATGCGGTGGGATATGGTGATGATCAGACAACTTATGAAGCACAACAAGTTTTTAAAAACATTTTTGGTTCCGAAACAGAAACCTTCTTTGTATACAATGGTACGGGTGCCAATGTGATTGCTATTCAGGCTTTAGCA
>NZ_CEXQWX010000043.1:0-39392 GCF_982718395.1 Carboxylicivirga sp. | reverse complement strand
GTATCGCTGGCCGTTGTAATGACTGCATGCCCGCCTGTTATTCTTGCAATGCGTTGCGCCAGCACATTGGCTCCTCCTTTGTGTCCAGAAACGACGGGTTGAATAAATCGCCCTTGCAGATCAAGGTTAATAATGGCCGGATCGCTTTGCTTGCTCTGAATATGAGTGGCTATAGATCGAACACAAATACCCAGGGCACCAATAAATAATATGCTATCGCACCGATTAAAATGTTCGTCTAAAAATCCTTTGATGGATTCAATACCCTTCGTACCCGGATAGGCAGCTGTTGAATATATATGGCCTTCCAGCTCTTGTTTGAGCACATTGGCAAGAGGCAGTGCATTGATATTGTTGATTATAATTGCGTTCATATCTTAAATTTTTGAACTATTCAATTGCGATGTGTTAGCGTCTTGTTTTGTAGCCTGAAAAATGGTCACCGGATTATGCTCATCCTGCTTTATCAGCATTGTATCCGTAACAGCTAATTCTAAATCAGTGGCAGCTCTTTTGAATGCTTCAGCTGTTTCCTGACTGACAGCATTGAAAACGATGATTCCACCTGGTTTTAGACGCTGATTCAATCGTTTCATCATATCGTGTAAGCGACCACCATGCCCACCGATAAAGATCCGGTCAGGCTGCGGCCATTCGTCCAAATTAAAGTTGAAGAAATCTCCAATGGTAGCCTGAATACCTGGAATGTGAAATTTATATTGGTTTTTAGCCATCAGTTCACGTGATTCCTCACGCTTTTCAATGGCGAAAACAGAAAGCTGCGGGGCCATTTGTTTGGCTTCAATTGATACCGAACCGGTACAAAAACCAATGTCCCAAAACACTTTGGCATTATCCAGTTTCAACATGGATAAGGACATCAAACGGATGCTACGCTTGGTAATCATCTTCGGCCGTCCATCCAAATAATGAAAATCTTTCTCATTGATACCCGTCACCCGATCAAAGTGTATGACTTTCTCCAGAATCAGGCAATTGGGCATAACAGTTTCTGTTACTGCCAACTCTTCAATGGACAATTCCTTTACCTGCTGTCGTTCACCACCTATACGCTCGCCCAAGTACACCTTATAATTGGTCAGACCAACCGCCAACATGCGCTGTGCAATGGCAGCCGGTGTTTTGCGCTTATCAGTGAGAATACCAATCAATGGCGTGCCTTTAATCAGCTCCTGATCCAGGTTTTCCCACGGGCGACCTGTTAAAGTGGCGACGACCATATTGCCGTAAGGTATGAGACAAGCCTGAGCCAACATCTGCAGGCTATTAAAACTTGAATACACCTTGATGGATTCATGCGGAAATTCACGTTTCAGAGTATTGGCAATGCCAAAAAACAAAGGATCACCCGAAGCAAACACAACTATGTTCTCATAGACTTGACGGTAGTGATCAAAGGTTTGCTTTAAGGGCACCAGTACTTCTATCCATTGATGATCAACAGGTAATAAATCACACACCAGTTCATAATGGCGCTTGCCACCCGAAAAACAATGAGCCTTTGAGATAATACTTTTCAGCTCATCGCTAAGCACTGGCTTCGCCTCATCTGATATGCCAATAACGTAGAATTTACACATCACGCCCTGGTTTTAAAGAGGCAGCCTCATCGCGACTCAGGATGGCATTAACAATGGTTGCCGCCAGGTTAGAACCACCTTTTCGTCCTTCCACACTCACATATGGCAAGTTCTTAAAGGTCTTTAAACGATGCTTCGATTCCTCCACATTAACAAAACCAACAGGCGCACCCACGATACCAGCCGGTTGAAATTGCTTTTTACGCATCAATTCCGTCAGTTCGATCAAAGCTGTAGGTGCATTACCAAATACATATAAAGCATCCGGGTGTTCTTCAACAGCCAGACGGATACCTGCCTGTGTACGTGTTATATTTTTCTCTTTGGCCAAATCTATCGTGCGCTCATCGTGCAAATAGCATTTAATATCAATACCATAACGCTCACATGCTTTTTTGCGAATACCACTCTGTACCATGGTTACATCTGTAATAATGGTGCCACCATTCAGCAGATACTCACTAATGCGTTTAACCGCATCGTTCTTCACCCGCAAAAGATTTTTCATCTCAAAATCGGCGGTGGTATGAATGCAATGCAGCATCACCCATTTCTCTTCATAAGAAATATCAAGATCGGTTAATTGTGCTGCAATGGTGCGGAAGCTTTCCTGCATAATCAATGGCCCGGGAGCTCCTTCCTCATCGTATTTTGAATAGTAGCCACGTGGTGTAATAAACTTATCATTCACCACATAACTTTGTGAGTTACCAATAATTACTATGGAGAACATATCAACCATCTCAGGGTCGAATTCGGCCAGTGTGGTTAAAGTGACTTTCTCATCCTCGCGATCAACCTGACGTACAATGGCAACAGGCGTTGACGGGTCACGCTCTTCGAGGAACAGTTCCTGCAATCGGTATATCTGCCAGTAGCGTTTTTTACTTTTGGGATTATACAGCACCGTCACAAAATCCCCATAGGCCGCTGCCTTCATGCGCTTTTCAATCAGTTTCCAAGGCGTTAGCAGATCGGATAAGGACAGCACCACAAAATCGTGACTAAAGGGTGCACCCAGTTTCGCTGCTGCTGCCTGAAAAGCGGATATACCCGGAATCACCTCCACCGGAATATTGGTCTGTCGCTTTTCGGCCATTTCCAATATCAATGAGGCCATACCGTATATCCCGGCATCGCCCGAACTGATCACCGCTACTTTTAAACCAGACTCAGCCTTTTCAAAAGCAATTTTGGCGCGTTCCACCTCCTGGCGCATACCGGTGTCAATACAATCGGTTCCTTCCTGCAGGTAGCATTGTATAAACTGAAAATAGTATTTATACCCGATGACCACATGGGCTTCTTTTATCGCTTCAATAGCTGGTTGTAAGAATAGATCCGGGTTACCGGGGCCTAAGCCAATTACTTTTATGTTGCTCATACTTTTGGTTTTAAGATTCAAGAGTTCAGGGTTCAGGGTTGGGATTCGAGACGATTGACATGATCTCTAATTTTCTGTTTTGAATAAACAATTGACTTTATAAACTGTGCACGTACATTTAAGTCATAAATTATACCACCCCGCCTGTCGGCACCCCTCCTAAAATTTAGGAGGGGACGGGTTTGCGTCCTTCCAATATTTATATGCAATTGCCCTGGCTTCATCATATTAATTTAGCGTTTAGTCTTGCTTTGTTTTATAATGATGATTGAGAAGTAAGGAATACGTCGCTCCTTCAAGTCATTAATATTACTGCTTGTAAACTCTTTATCGGTACCCATATACTCTCCGTAAAAAAACTGATAGCGAGAATTATCAAGGAAACGAGCGATCCAATCCTTTATCTTAGATACTTTCATCATTATAACTGTTTCATTTGCTGTTGTGAATGCTTCCAGCTCCTTTTCGTCAGCTACCTCGGGCACCACCAAGACTTTATCGGTTTGTGTGCAAATGGGATTGGCACTCAGAGATCCGCCCAATATAAATGCCGGAACGCCCGGAATCATTTCATAATTGACGCCCGCTTGTTTAATATCATCGATCAAATAAGCAAAGGTGCTGTAAAACGAAATATCCCCTTCACTGGCAATGGCCACTGTCTTTCCTGCTTTACTATGAGCTATGCTTTCTTGCGCCAGTCGACCATAAGTAGCATTGACTTCGCTGCGGTCGTACTTCATAGCCACCTCCACGGACTTCAGTTTGCTCTTGTCCAAACCTAACTCACTCAACACACGCCAGGCCATGCTGCTTTTCATGCCTTTACTATTGACCGTTGTCGGATAATAAATCACATCGGCTTTTTGCAACGTCTTCAAAGCTTTTAGGGTAATCAATTCCGGATCGCCAGGGCCTAAAGCCACACCATATACTGTTCCTTGCTCCATTTTTTAGTGCTTATGTCCACAACAAGCGTGATCGTGTCCATGATGATGATGTCCATGACCATGATGGTGGTGATGGTGAGGTTCGTAATTCTCCAGCGTTTCCTGATCTACCGAAGTGATCAGATCTACTTCTCCACTCTCAACACTCTTCAATCGCTTTAAAAGTATTTGAGCCAAAACATCCGATTCACTTAGCAGGGGCGTAACCGAAATATTGAGATCAGTTCGCTTTTCTTCCAATGCCTTAAACAGATCAAGTGCTTTATCCATGTATACACCAGGGAAAAATATATACGGAACCACCACGATATTTTTATAGGGTAAATTCTCACAAATAGATAGGGCATCGGCCACCGAGGGGTAAGTCATACGACTACAAAAGCCATTAAGGGCGAAAGGGAATTTATTGGCTTCCTGCACCATACGTGTTAAGCGTGTCAAATCGCCATTGGCAGCAGGTTTTGAAGCTCCTACACCCAGTCCGAAGAACAAGGTCTCTGTCTCTTTTCCTTTAACTGCATCATCAACTTTACTCAGTAAGTCATTGGATAATTCGATCATATCATCGCAATCACCAATGTAATGCGCCAGCTTAATTGACACATTATACTTTGCTTGTAACTGGTACAACATGCACGGAATATCCTTCTGAATATGCACACCGGTAAAGAGAAAAACGGGTAAAGCATATATTTCTTTCACCCCTTTACTGGCCAGGCTCTTCACTCCCTGTTCAAAATCAGGTTGGGATAACTCTAAGAATCCTGCTTCCACTTCGTAATCCGGTAAACGTTTTGCAAATTCACCGGCATATTGCTTGAATGCCTCTTCTCCTCTTTTCACACGGGTTCCGTGCCCACATAGTAATACTCCTTTTTTACACATGGCTAAACTCTTCTTTAGTTACTGATTTGATGATTGGTTTTAACTGATCGGAAAATTTAACAACCTCCCCGATAACCATTAATGCCGGTGGTTTAAAACCAGCATTGGTCATATCAGCCTCAATGGATTTTAAATTTGATTTAAGCATTTCCTGCTGAGGGTATGTTCCCCATCGTATTAAAGCAACAGGTGTTTCATTACTCTTTCCTCCGTTAATCAGCTCCTGTGCTATACGACCAGCATTGGTAACACCCATATACACAACCAGCGTATCTGAGCCCTTTGCCAATGATTGCCAGTCTACAGGATTCGCCCCATTCTTAGCCGGATGTCCAGTTACAAAGGTCACTGATGAAGCTACATGACGCGCTGTTACGGGAATACCCATATAAGCTGGCACGGCAACTCCGGAGGTAATACCGGGCACTACTTCATAATCAATCTCATTTGCTATTAATGTGAGAATTTCTTCCACGCCTCGCCCGAATACAAAAGGATCGCCCCCTTTTAAGCGCACTATTTCTTTACCTTGACCGGCATAATGCACTAATAACTCGTTTAGTTCATCCTGTGGGTAGGTGTGTTTATCTTTCTTTTTGCCGACATAGATCATCTCACACGCTTGTCGGCAATACTTTAATAGTTCTTTATTTACCAAATAATCGTACAAAACAACTTCTGCTTTTTCGAGAAGCTTTGTAGCTTTTACACTGATTAAATCAGCATCACCAGGCCCTGCTCCCACCAGCCATACTTTTCCTGTTACTGGGTTCATCTTATTTATTTGTGTTAAGGTCAATCTTATTAGTTTCAATGCGCTCAATTATCTCATCAACCATCTCCATCATTTCCCTCTCGCAATCTTCATCATTACTATTGAGCATCTGTTTTCTTTTCAGAGCCACCTCATCAATCAGTTCTGGTGTCAAAGCAGACAACTTCTTTATAAAATATCTGCGTAAAGCTGCTGAAAGAGCCGGTGATTGCCCCTGAGTGGTAATACCCAGATGTAAATCGCCTACCTGACAGGATGCAGGCAGAATAAAATCACCTTCATCGACACCATTAATACTATTAGCTAATACCCCGTAATGCTGTGCCTCTTCTGTAATTAGACCATTTACGCATTGATCATTGGTGGCAGCAAATACCATAAAAAAGTCTTTCACATCATCCTTCTGATAATGTCGATCACGATGTATGAATACATCTTTATCTTTCAGCTCTTTAAGTTCCGGTGTTAATTCTTTGGAAATAACAGTTACGGCAGCACCGGCCTTAATGAGTTTACTGACTTTTCGCAAGGCCACTTTACCACCACCAACAACCAGGCAGGATCTATCAACTATAGATATATGAATTGGATAATATTTCATCGCAGAAGCTTATAATGTTACAAACAGAATTCCATATCAGATACAACTATCTAATAGGTTCTATGCCATTGAACAATGCTTATACACGTGATTTATTAACGCATCATTAGATGTGTTATCAAAAGAAATACATGAGCGCAGATTATGTATCTGCCATAATTGAGATGACTTTTCCATTGTGCATCAAACTTTTAAACCCGAAAGTTTTGATTAATACTATGTTGATCCTCTATGGCAGGTTTTCTGACTTACTCCCTCCTGTTGTGCCTTCCCATCCGTCTTTGACGGACAGTGACATTAAGTTTCAACGGAGTTAACAGAGCTTACAGCTGCGGGTACAGTTCCGGACTTACACCGGATTCCCTCTTTCTGTCAGGCTTCGAACATACAAGTCCTGACGCACCATGTTAAATCGGCATCAAAAGTAGTATTTTTTGAATTAAACCAAATACCATTACGTCAAATATGGCTTATTTAGAATCAGGCGTAATTAGCTATATTTGCAAAATAATTGGGAGCCACGATTGAAACTTCGAATATGCCCAACTTAAAAACAATTGAATAATGCTAAGCGAAAAAGATACTATTTGCGCCATATCAACAGCTCAGGGAATGGGAGCTATTGCAGTGATCCGTTTATCGGGAGATGAATCCATTTCGATTTGTGAGAAAATATTCAGACCTGCAAAAGTCGGAAAGCGACTGTCTTCGCAAAAAGCAAATACGATTCACTTTGGGAGCATCTATGAAGATGAAAAAGATATTGATGAGGTATTGATCAGCATTTTTAAAGCACCACATTCATTTACGGGTGAAGAGATTGTAGAGATAGCTTGTCACGGTGCTCCATATATTCAACAGCAGGTTTTGCAATTATTAACCAAAAATGGTGCACGATTGGCCACGGCTGGTGAGTTTACCCAACGAGCATTTTTGAATGGCAAAATGGATCTATCACAGGCCGAAGCAGTTGCTGACCTTATTGCATCGCGCAGTGAAGCAGCCCGGCGTGTGGCCTTACAACAGATGCGAGGCGGCTTCTCCAATGAATTGGTTAACCTGCGAATGCAATTGCTCAATTTTATTTCGTTAATTGAACTGGAACTTGACTTTAGTGAGGAAGATGTGGAGTTTGCTGACCGTTCAGAATTAACAAAACTCGTTGATGAAATTGAAGCTCTACTTCAAAAATTGGTTAATTCATTTTCGCTTGGTAATGCCATTAAAAATGGAATTCCTGTAGCTATTGTGGGACATACCAATGCAGGAAAATCAACCTTATTAAATACCTTACTGCAAGAGGAACGTGCAATAGTATCTGACATACACGGCACCACGCGCGATGTGATTGAAGACACAATCAACATTGAAGGCATTGGTTTTCGTTTTATCGATACCGCAGGTATCAGAGCCACTAAGGATAAAATAGAGAACCTGGGTATAGAGCGCACTTATGACAAGATCAGTAAGGCTACCATTGTTCTGTTAATGCTGGACGTTAATGATCCTGATGATAAGATTCATGCTGCTATCAGCGATGTTAAAAAGCGACTGGATGAACAACAACAGTTAATCGTGGTCATCAATAAAACAGATCTGAGCGATGAATCTGTAATTGCTGAGCGCTTTTCAAAAGAAAGCTTCAGAGAATTATCTGGTACGGATGCCATTGTACCTATCTCCGCCAAAAAACAACTGAATATTGAAGCATTAACCAATGCACTTTTAAAAACTGTTAACCTATCGGCCATTGATAATGATGAAGTAATTGTTACCAATGTGCGCCACTATGAAGCACTTCAAAAATCTCACGAAGCCATCACACGGGTTTCAAACGGATTAGAAACGGGCATTAGCGGTGATTTTCTTGCTCAGGATATACGAGAAGTATTACATTTCTTAGGCGAGATAACGGGACAAATCAATACAGATGAGGTGTTGGGAAATATTTTTAAGAATTTCTGTATTGGAAAGTAATAACCTTTCCTTTACTACTCTTTTATCTTCTTATTCAGCACATTACAAAGTTTTGTTTTCTTTTTTCTGTTGTTATTTTCCTTTATTTTAGCTATATTTGTTGCTACAATGTTACTGCAACAACAAGATTTGTTGCACGCAACAAAAATCCAATTCAAGTGGAGAAATGATGTTACATACAGATACATCACGATACACGAGGATACATTGAGATACTTAAAGGTACAATCCGATGAGCAGCAAAATAGAGATTACAAAGGTATGCCAACACTGCGGTAATGAGTTTATCGCTAAGACCACTGTAACGAAATTTTGCAGCCATACTTGTGCTAATAGGAATTACAAACAGCGGAAGAAAGCCGAAAAGTTGAATCAGGTTAAAACACCAACCGAACAAAGAACCGAGTACAATTTTTCCCAACTCAACGAAAAGGAATTTTTAAGCATTGCAGACACGTGTCAACTTTTGGGTGCCAGCCGCATGACTATTTACCGCCAAATTAAAAACGGCAACATAAAAGCCGTGAAATTGGGTAGACGTACGATTATTAAGAAATCCGAAATTGAAAAACTGTTTGCATCATGAAGGTAACTTTGCGAAAAAGAAATCAAGGAGGTAAAACCAGTCTTTACCTCGATTATTACAATGCAGGTAAAAGAAAAACCGAAACGCTTAAACTTTACCTGGACCCGAAACCAAAAACCAAATTGGAACGGGAGCAAAACAAAAAGACAATGGAGCTTGCTGAAAATATACGCGCCCAACGTCAATTGGAATTACAAAACGGTGAATATGGTTTTCGTGATGCTGAAAAGCAAAAAGGAAGTATTCTCGTTTATATGCGCTTGCTTACCGAGAAACGCAAAGACAGCACAGGCAATTGGGGCAATTGGGATAGCATGGTTAAACATCTGGAAGCATTCACAACCAAAGATGTTGCTTTCTCTAAATTAGACCGCAAATACGTTCAAGACTTCAAAGAGTATTTAGATAAGAAAGCCCGAACCAAAAGCAACACGGGTTTATCGCAAAACTCAAAGTACTCCTATTTCAATAAATTCAAAGCAGGATTAAAGCAAGCTGTAAAAGATGGTATCATTCCTCACAACCCATCGGAAAGCGTTGAAGGATTTAAGCAAGGAGAACCAGAACGAGAATTTCTTACTTTAGAAGAATTGCAAGCAGCAGCCAAAGCAGAATGCGATATTGAACAATTGAAAACAGCATTTCTATTCTCATGCCTTACAGGTTTAAGATGGTCAGATATTAATAAACTAGTTTGGTCGGAAGTACAGCATTCTAACGAAATGGGATATTACATTCGATTCAGGCAGAAGAAAACCAAAGGAGTAGAAACTCAACCTATATCAGACCAAGCATTTGATTTATTAGGTGAAAGACAAGAAGCAGAGGAACGAGTTTTCAAAGGCTTAAAATACTCTGCATGGCACAATATGAAGTTACAACAATGGATGATGAGAGCAGGTATTTCAAAAACCATCACGTTTCATTGTGCGCGCCACACCTACGCTACCCTGCAATTAACAATGGGAACCGACATTTACACCGTTTCGAAATTGCTTGGACACCGAGAATTGAAAACAACACAGATTTACGCCAAAGTAATTGACGAGAAGAAAAAAGAAGCCGCAAACCGAATTAAATTCTAACCCTTATGAAAAATCACTTTGTTATACTTGACGAGATAATTTACAAAGGTTTAAGACCTTGGCTGGAAGCAAATAATCCAGACGAAAAGTTTGCTTCAATGATTTCAGGCGTAAAAGAAATTGTACCTACATTTCAGCCTAAATTTCAGGTCAATTTCGAAAGACCTTTCAACAACAAAACGAAATACTATTCAAAATTCATTCTCGCCGAAAAGCTCAAAGCCATAAATGACTTACTGGATGCATTGCACGAAGATGAAAATCCGCAATTGATTAAATACCGCTTAAACGACACTTTAAACAAAAAGCTCAAGACGAAAATCAAAGATATTGGCAAAATCATTAAAGACCAACAATTTGAACCGTCCTACATAGACCCGAAGAAAACAACATTTGATGTTGACCAGGAGCATAAAATCAATACGTTTGTTTTTCAATTGCTGAAAATTAGTCTTATTCATATGTATTTGGAGATTCAGGAAGTGTTCAAATCATGGGTTCAAGATGAACTTGTTTTAGAAGATTTCTATACTCAATTACTATTCGAGCAAATACCAGTAAGTTTTCAAATAATTAAAATGCAGACAATTGATGTTACACCTACTACGCAAGATGAACCTAAAACAAAAATCGTCGAAGAAATATCGCTCAAATCCTTCACTTATATTTATTACCACAAGAAATCGGATAACCTAACTGATTTATGCGATAGCTTAAAAAAGTCTGGTTTTATCCATAAAGATACCACTACTGTAAATTTCAAAAAGGTATTTTCAGGTAAGGAAATTAATACCCCAGTTGTATGGACTGGCAACCCAACTGAATTTAGCTACTTTATAAAGTTATTGCACAATACTCATAAATTGGTTGCAGACTTAAAACAAGAACAGTGGAAAGTAGCAATTGATTGTTTTATTATGAAAGATGGCACGAAATTTAAAAACAATGTTCGAAAACTAGACCGACCAGCCAGAACTGGTGACAAGTTAGATAAAGCAATTTCCTTACTTTTCTAATACCTGCCACTTTACACTTCTTTCTTTTTTCTTCCTTTTCTTGTTCAATCGGAGGTGGCAATGCCTATCTATAATAGGCTACATGCGCACACCCTCCACCTGCCACCTTCCACTCCACCGTTGAACCCACCACTATAACACCCTTGTTTTCAGCATAATTTAGCAATGTCTTTGAAAAACAAAGATGACTTTTGCGCGAAAGTCCATTATCAAATTTAAAGTCTGATAAAATGGACTCGATAGTTTTAGAAAAATTGAATAGCATTGAAAAGATGCTTATGGAGCAAAATATGCTCAAAAAAGAGGTGCTAACATTTAACGAAGCATCTATTTATTTAGAGGTCTCACACTCTCACCTCTATAAAATGACGAGTACTGGAGTTGTACCATGTTACAAACCCAATGGTAAAAAAATCTACTTCAATCGTAAGGAGTTAGATGAATGGCTTTTATCAAATAAGCAAAGCTCACAGAAGGAAATTGAGCAGCAAGCTGCCAATTACCTCATCAAAAAAGGGAGGGTTGAGCTATGATGGAAGTTATGCAAATGCTATTGGAATTATCATCGGCAATTAAGGAAATTAAAGCCCAATTGCTGGTGATGAAGCAAACCAGAACCGAAGCGTTCAAACAATCGTGGATTGACGGTCAGGATGTAATGCTTGCGCTTAAAGTAAGTAAACGCACATTGCAAACCATGCGGGATACGGGGATTCTCCCCTATTCCCGCATCAATGGCAAATTCTATTATAAAGTTGAAGACCTCGAAAAACTCCTGGAAAGCAACTATTCCCGAACCTTAAAAAATGGCAACCATGATTAAGGAGAAGGATATTTTAGATAAAACACATTACGGACTAGGTATCTACTCGCACATTCTGCGCGAGTATTACCCCGATGAGACTGTTGTCAGGCTATCTGGTAAAGAATGCGCCCCCGCCAAAAATCCATTTAATGAGAATAAGCTTACGCTTAAACTCATTAATGTGGATTGGATGTTTATGTTCAACGATTTAGAGCAAAACGAATTTAAAGGCAATCCCTTTGAATTTGCGGCATTGCACTACAATCTGACTGGTAATAAATTACTGGAAAAGCTCAACGAAGAACTACATCTTCGCATTGGTGAAAAACACCACTTTTATAGTAATCAAAAATCAGTTGAAGTTGAGATTAAAGCGGAAAGTAAACCTACGGTTCACATTCCTAAATTCAGCTATTTCAAAGCTCCTGTAAGCAATATTTACCCCAAGAACACCCTAAGTTTATTAGAGGTGTACGAGTTGATTAAATCAACTCCTTACACCTCTATAACAAAACAATTAAGGACTATTGAGGCAAAAGGCGAAGCACGAAAATTCAAAGCTTCAAAGTTTGACTACGCAACCTTTTCAGGAACTTTTGAAAAACGAAACGATAAAGCACTAAAAAGTCATTCAGGTTTATTGACCATTGATTTTGACCACATTGATAATCTTCAGCAATTGAAAAATCAATTACTGAACGATGAATATTTTGAAACAGAATTGCTCTTTGTGTCGCCATCGGGCGATGGCTTAAAATGGATTATTCCCATTGACATAAACGAATCAACTCACCAAAACTACTTTAAGGCAATAGCCAACTACATTAAAGCAGTGTACCAACTGGAAGTTGATAAATCGGGCAAAGATGTTTCCCGTGCGTGTTTTTTACCCTCAGACCCTGAGGTTTTTATTAATCCGAAATACTTATAGCAATGAACGATAAAAAGAAATTCGATATAAATCATTGGTTAAACAATGATGAACCAAAAAAAGAGCCAATAAAAAAACTGTCTGTTACAAACATTCAGGAAAGCGACACAGAAACCATCATTAAACGCATTGAGGATGCACATATTGATATAACCGCCAATTATACAGATTGGCGTGATATTGGCTTTGCTTTTGCTGATGAATTGGGCGAAACTGGTAGAGATTGTTTCCATAGGGTAAGCAGGTTTCATCCTGAGTATTCTCAATCAGAATGTGATAAGCAATACGACAAATGCTTAAAAGCAAATGGAAACGGTGTTTCCATTAAATCGTTCTACCATCTTGCACAGCAATCTGGCATTAGTTTAATAACAGCTCCACCCAAAAGCATGCACAAACCTCAAGCAAAGGAGATAGCACAAAGTTACATTCAGAATGAAAGTGAAGAAAATGAGGTTATTTTCAATACACCTCAAATCTCATCTGAGATATACGACCAACTGCCTGAAATACTCAAGGATAGTGCAGAAATGTTTCAGGATGCCATTGAGAAAGATGTTTTCCTGATTGGTGCTATTTCGGTAATTAGTGGTTGTTTACCCAACGTACAAGGAATCTATTTCGATGAGCCTGTATCGGCTCATCTTTATTCTTTTATTACCGCACCTGCAGGTTCTGGAAAAGGAAAACTAAAGTGGACAAAATACTTTGGCTTGAAAATTCACAAGAGCATGGTTGAACAGTCTAACCGTGCCAAAGAGGAATACGAACTAGAATTAGAGAACTACAACAATCTGAATAAAAATCAACGACAAGATGTTGAACGTCCCAAAGAGCCTAAGCGTAAAATGTTCTACATTCCTGCAAATAGCAGTTCAAGTGCATTTATTCAGGCTTTATCCGATAACGATTTTAAAGGAATTATTTTCGAGACAGAAGCAGATACACTGGCAGGTACTTTAAAACAAGACTGGGGCAACTTCAGCGATGTGCTTCGCAAAGCATTTCATCACGAAAGTACCAACATGTTCAGACGCAAGGATAATGAGCATATAGAAGTTGAAGACCCTCATCTCGCTATCGCTCTATCGGGTACTCCAAAACAAGTACAGGCATTGATGCCTGATACAGAAAACGGCTTGTTTAGCCGCTTCCTTTATTATGCATTTGAAGATTACAGCGACTTTAAGAATCCTTTTATCTCACATCAAAAAGTAGACTACACACAGTTTTTTGAAAGTAAAGGAGAGCAAATTTACGACCTGTTTCAATCTCTTAGCAATCAACCAAAGCCTTACAGCTTTAGCTTTACCGAAGAGCAAGGAACAAAGTTTACAGAGTTCTTTAAAGATGCATTTATACGAAATCGATTATTAATAGGTAATGACTTCAATGCAAACACCAGGCGTTTAGGTTTGATAACTTTCCGTATTGCGATGGTGCTTCGCACCTTACGCATACTCGACGATGGCGACTATTCCAATCCGCTTTGGTGTACTGATACCGATTTTCAAACCGCAATTAAAATTGCTTTTACATTGGAGAAGCACGCTATCGCTGTTTTCCAAAGTCTTCCAAACAATAATCTAAAGGGAATAAAACTAAAGTTCTATGATGCCCTTCCTGAAAGCTTCAATCGCCAAGGGTATTTGTCAGCAGCTAAGAAGTTAAACATTAAAGAGAAAACAGCAGAAAAGTATATTGGGCAGTTTAAGGAAAGAAATTTACTAAATCACTCACATAATTCATATCAAAAATCTAAGTCATAAAAAAAGTTGATTTTTTTTGAATTATTTTTCACATGTTCCAATAAAATCCATATCTCACTAAATAGTAACGCATTAAACTCTTTTTACATATTCAAAATCAGTACTAAATAGCAACAAAATTAAAAATTAGAAACGTTGTACTAAAATATTTATTTGTTTTTTATTGTTTTTGTTTTCATATTTGCATCGTAATTAGAAACGATGTACTAAAATAAAAACATGAAGCATCAATTAAGTGAAATAGCACAAATATTTTATGGTCCTTACGAAAAGGCAGAACCTAAAGGTAATATAAAATACCTCGTTTCCAGTCATTTCGATGAGTTTTTTGAGCCTTCAGAGTTCAAAGACTCCTTTGTGGATACTATTAAAGATGCTGAAAAATACATACTACGCCCCAATGATGTTATTGTAACAGGTAAAGGGCAGCGCATATTTGCATGGGCATACAAAGAGGAATATGGTACAGTGATACCATCTTCCCTTTTTTATATTATTAAGCTCAGTAGCAATAGCAACATAATTGGAGAGTTTTTAGCCAATGTACTAAACTCGGAAAAAGTTAACCATAAGCTTAAATCACTCAGCAGAGGAACTTCAATACCTTCAATTCAGAAAAAAGAATTGGGGCTATTAAAAATATACATTCCAACTATAGAAAAACAGAAACAAATTATTGAGTTGTCGAAGTTATTGGATAAAGATGTTGCGTTAGCAACAGAACTATTAGAAAAGAAAAAAGCCTTGAAATCAGGCTTACTAAATATGATTATTAATAATACTAAATCAAATGGCGGATAAACAAAAAAGCCTTAATAAAGTGGTCACTTATTAAGACTTCTTTTGGCGTATCGTTTGCATCAGGGGCTTATCACCCAACTGACTCGAACACCGTTTAGCAACACAAAAGTACGCCAAATTCATCACTTTTCAAAAGAAAAGTACACGACCAGGCTAAAGCTCCTTAATCCTTTAAAATATCAGGAGCATTAATAAAAACGATTAGAAATGGCGTATAATAGAAATATTTTGAACGAAAGCTTTAATCAGACAACAGTTGACTTGGTTTGGCAAAAAGAACAAGTTGTTCCAAGGTACGACCCTAATGTATGGCGCAAGGATACTTGTGGAGCTTGGATGAAAAGAAATGAGCATGGCAACACAAACTCACAACACGGTTGGGAGATTGACCACATTAAGCAAAAGGCTCAACATGGTTCTGACCATATAAGCAACTTACAACCTTTACAATGGGAAAATAACCGCCACAAAGGCGACAACTACCCAAACTGGTCATGCAAAATTAAAGCTGCATAAATTGAATTTTAAAAAGAGAGCGGTTCGCCGCTTCTCTTTTTACTAAATATTGAATTAAAAAATTAGACATGAGTAATAAATTATCACAAGACAAGATTAACAGCACGGTTTGGAAAGCTTGCGATTCATTCAGAGGAACACTAGACCCCGCTGGTTACAAAGATTACATTTTAACAATGCTTTTCGTAAAATACATCTCCGATGTACACAAAGAAAAGAAAGAAGAGTATGTAAAAAAATACAATGGCGATGCAGTTCGTATTGAGCGTGCATTAAAACACGAGCGTTTTAAAATGCCCGAAGAAAGTTCTTTCGATTACCTCTACGAACAACGCAACGCCGATAACCTTGGTGAATTGATTAATGTTGCCTTAGAGAATATTGAAGAAGAAAACCGTGCAAAACTGGAAAAGGTATTCCGAAACATCGACTTCAACTCCGAAGCTAATTTAGGGCAAACCAAAGACCGTAACCGAAGACTAAAAAATGTATTGACTGATTTTGCAGTTTTAGACCTTCGCCCTTCTAATTTAGAAGATAACGATGTTATTGGCGACTCTTACGAATTTCTTATTTCCAACTTTGCTTCCGATGCAGGTAAAAAAGCAGGTGAGTTCTATACACCAAAAGCAGTTTCAATGTTATTGGCAAAGCTTGTAGAACCAAAAGAAGAAGACCGCATCTACGACCCCACTTGTGGTTCAGGCTCATTACTATTAAAAGCTGCAAAAGAAGTGGGAAGCACCAACTTTTCATTAAGCGGACAAGAAGTAAACGGAAGTACCTGGGCACTTGCTCGCATGAATATGTTTCTACACGGGCGTGACAACGCCACCATTGAATGGGGCGACACTTTAAACAACCCCTTGCACAAAGAAAACGACCATTTAAAAAAGTTTGATATTGTTGTTGCCAATCCTCCTTTCTCTTTAGATAAATGGGGAGCCGATAATGCAACTAGTGACCAGTACGGACGTTTTTGGCGTGGTGTACCACCAAAGAGTAAAGGAGATTACGCTTTTATTTCACACATGGTAGAATCATTAAACGAGCATGGGCGTGCAGGTGTAGTATTGCCTCATGGTGTATTGTTCCGTGGTAGTTCAGAAGGTAAAATTCGCAAAGCATTAATTGAAGAAAATAAGCTAAAAGCGGTTGTAGGATTACCATCTAACTTGTTCTATGGCACAGGTATTCCCGCATGTATTTTAATCTTCGATAAAAATAAAAGTAATACAGATGTATTATTTATTGATGCTAGCCGAGAATTTGAAAATGGAAAAAACCAAAACTACTTGCGCGTAGAGGATATTGAGAAAATCTTTAAAACTTACAAGAATTGGGTAACTGTGGATAAATACAGCTACGTTGCTAACCAAACTGAAATTGAAGAAAACGACTATAACCTAAACATCCCTCGTTATGTGGACACTTTTGAGGAGGAAGAACCTATAGATATTGCTGCAACACGACAGGAAATAGCAAGCATTAAAAATGCAATGACAGCCGTAGAAAAACAAATGGCTGATTACTTAAACGAATTAGGTTATTAGTATGGCAAATATTAAGAATAATAAAACCCTACTTGGCATAGAGATACCCTCTGGATGGAATGTTGTTAACTTACATAGCCTGTTTGTTGAAAAGAAAATTAAATCTAGCGATTTAGAAAAATTTCCGCTATTCAGCTTTACTATTGAAAAAGGAGTTTGCCCAAAAACGGATAGATATGACCGTCAACATTTGCTAAAAGATTTACAGAACAATCAATATCATATTATTGAAAAAGATGATTTTATTTATAATCCAATGAACCTAAGATTTGGCGCCATTGGTGTTAGTAAAATTGAATTTCCTGTTTCCGTATCTGCATATTATAACATCTTAGAACCTAAGGATAAATCTTTAATTGGTTTCTTAGAGAACTATCTTAAATCTCATCGATTACTAAATATTTATGATAGAATAGCTATAGGGTCATTGGAAGAAAAGAGAAGAGTACACCTATCCATGTTTTGGAAAATTGATATACCCCTTCCTCCTTCACAAGAAATTGCGAAAATTGGTAATATTCTATCTACATGGGATAAAGCAATTGAACAAACCCAATACCTTATTGAGCAACTTAAAAACCGTAAGAAAGGTTTAATGCAACAGTTGCTTAATGGAAAAACAAGGCTAAAGGGTTTTAGTGGTGAGTGGAAAACAGTAAAGGGAGCAGAACTTTTCTCAAATCATTCTGATAAAAATCACGATGGTGCATTAGAGGTTTTATCTGCCACACAAGATAAGGGGGTTATTCCAAGGAGCGAAACGGGCATTGATATAAAATACGATAAAGAATCTCTAATCAATTATAAAAAAGTTGAGGTTGGGGATTATGTAATTAGCCTTAGGTCGTTTCAAGGTGGTATTGAATATTCAAATTATGAAGGTTTAGTAAGTCCAGCATACACTGTATTAAAAGAAAAGATGCCTATTTCAAAAGCATTTTACAAAGAATACATGAAGACAAAGGATTTTATTAATAGACTCAACTCAATTATTTACGGAATCCGTGATGGTAAGCAAATTAGCTATAAAGAGTTTGGGACATTAAAGCTATTGTATCCACCAGTTGAGGAACAACAAGCCGTTGCCAAAGTATTAACCACTGCAGATAAAGAAATAAAAACACAGGAAACTTACCTGCAACAATTACAAGACCAGAAAAAGGGATTAATGCAACAATTGTTAACGGGGCAAAAACGTGTAAAACTTAATAACTAAACTATGGCAGCACCATCATTTTTAGAAGACCATATATCGCAGATACCAGCACTACAGTTACTCATAAACATGGGCTACCAATACGTTACGCCATCACAAGCAATGGAGTGGCGCAAAGGCAAAAATTCGGTGGTGCTGTTTGAAGATATATTGTTTAATCAATTACAGAAAATAAACAGCTTTACCCGTAAAGGCGAAGAATATAAATTTTCAGAAGCCAATATCAGCTCCGCTGTTTTGGCTATAAAAGAATTGCCTATTCATGAGGGTGTAATGAATGCCAATGCTGCCTATTACGATTTAATTACTTTGGGGAAGGCATTTGAGCAAAGCATCGATGGCGATAAAAAAAGTCATTCCCTGCAATACATCGACTGGCAAAATCCTGAAAACAATGTATTTCATGTAACCGAAGAATACAGCGTAGTACGTGATGGCAGAGCAGATACTTACCGCCCCGATTTAGTATTGTTTGTAAATGGTATTCCTACTTGTATTGTGGAGTGTAAAAGTCCTGCATTAAGTGGTACTAAAAAACCTGTAGAACTGGCAATAGAACAGCACGCACGAAACTTTAGTGCAGATGGCATTCGTTCGCTTTATGTATATTCCAGTCTATTATTAAGTATAGCAACCAACGAAGGCAGCTACGCTACCACAGGCACACCAAAAGAGTTTTGGGCTAAATGGAAAGAACAATTTCCATCAAAAGCTAACGAAACAAACTATTGGAGCACCTTAACCGAACTTAAAAACAAAGCGCTAAACAAGGCTGACAAAGACCTGTTATTTTCGGATAGATTCAAATATGTTCGTAACTATTTCGACAGTTTAGAACAAGAAGAACGACAATTGACTAAACAAGATGAATTATTGTTTAGCTTATGCACACCAGCTCGAATGCTCGATTTTATCCGCAATTTCACCCTGTACGATGATGGCATAAAAAAAGTAGCGCGTTATCAGCAATACTTTGCGGTAAACGAAACCCTAAAACGGGTTTCTCACTTCGATGATTCAGATAAACGAAAAGGTGGTGTTATCTGGCATACGCAAGGAAGCGGTAAGTCATTAACTATGGTAATGCTGGCGCAACTACTTGCTGCAAACAGCAATATTCTGAATCCTAAAATCCTTTTGGTTACTGACCGTATCGATTTGGACGACCAAATATCCGACACATTTAAAAAGTGTCAGAAGGAAGTTCGTCAGGCAAAAACGGGCACGCACCTTGCTGAATTGATAAGCGATAATGACGATGCCATTATCACAACAATCATTAATAAATTCGAGGCAGCTGTAAAACAATGCAAAGAACCTTTTACATCGCCAGATATTTTTATTCTGATTGATGAAGGACACCGAACTCAATACGGTAGTTTTAGTGTAAGTATGCAACGGGTTTTCCCCAATGCTTGTTTTCTGGCGTTCACAGGCACACCATTAATGAAAAAGGAAAAGAACACAGCAAAGAAGTTTGGAGGCTATATTGGAAAAGCATATACTGTAAACGATGCGGTTGAAGACGGTGCCGTTGTTCCGCTTTTATACGAGGGACGACACAACCTAATGAGCATTAATGAGAAACCTCTAAACACCTTCTTCGACAAGGTTTCCGAACCGCTGAGCGCTTATGGCAAAGCAGCATTAAAGCGCAAATTCAATACCGTTAATGAGTTGAATAAAGCTGACCAAATTGTATATGCCCGTGCATGGGACATCAGCGAACACTACACAGATTTTTTCCAATCCAATAGCGAATCATACAAACCCAAAGCGCAATTGGTTGCACCATCGATTAAAACAGCTTTGCTGTATAAACATTATCTGGATGAGATTGGGCAAATATCTTCCGAGGTGGTTGTAACTCGTTCCGACCAACGAGAAGGAACAGAAGATTCCTTTTATAATGAAAACGAAGAGAAGCAACGGGAAGATGTTTATTTCTCAGCAATGGAAGACAAGTATGGCGACTTAAAAACATTTGAGAAAAGCATCATTAACCAGTTTAAGAAAAGAGATGAACCCGAAATATTAATAGTCGTGGCAAAACTCCTAACAGGTTTTGATGCGCCAAATAATACCGTTCTATATTTGTGCCGCAGTTTAAAAGAACACACTCTACTGCAAGCAGTAGCAAGGGTAAACAGAGTTTACCCAGGCAAAGACTACGGGTACATTGTGGATTACTACGGTAATCTTGAAAACTTAGACAATGCACTGGATACTTATTCGGGATTAGAGGGTTTCGACAAAGAAGATTTAGAAGGTACGCTAACCAACATCAACGAAGAAATTAAAAAGCTACCTCAGGCTCATGCCGAGCTTTGGGATATTTTCAAAAGCCTACAAGGAAAGAATCTGGAACCAACTGCATACGAAGAATTGCTTTCAGCCGAAGACCTCAGAAATAAGTTTTATGAGAAACTTTCGGTTTTTGCCCGAATGCTTAAACTGGCTTTATCATCAGTTGATTTTGTCAACAACACCGAGGAAGAAAAAATCAATACTTATAAAAACGATGCCAAGTTCTTCCTAAAACTGCGTGTTGATGTAAAACGCCGTTACAACGATGATATTTCCTACAAGGAATATGAACCACAGGTTCAGAAGCTTATAAACAAGCATCTTTCAACCGATGGGGAAATTTTGAAGATTACCGATTTGGTCGACATCTTCAACAAAGAAGAACGGGAAGCCGAAGTTGAAAAGATAGTTGGGAAAGCAGCACAAGCCGACCACATTGCCAGCCGAACCATTAAGGCTATTAATGTTAAAATGCAAGACGACCCAATCTACTATGCAAAGTTTGCCGATTTAATTCGTCAGACCATAGAAGACTATCACCAGAAGCGCATTGATGAGGCTGAATACTTACAACGAGCTAAACAGTTTGATAAAGATTTCTTTGAAGGTAACAGGGACGATGCACCCGAAGAACTGGCAAATAATGAAGTAGCGTTAGCATTTTACAACTACAGCAAATCGGTTTATACCGATGTGGAATTGTTGAAAACACCGTTCCATATTGAAATGGGTTTAATTATCGACCAGTCGGTAAAGAACCATATCTACCTCAATGATAAAAAGATTGTGGATTGGCATAAGAATGTTGATATAACAGGAAAAATCAATATCGAATTAAGTGATGCTATTTACGACCTTTTACAAAAGTTTGACATTGATACGAACTGGGATGAAATCGACCATTTAATTGAAGAATGCTTAAAAATTGCGATTCACAAATACAAGTAAGATGCTGAAAGAACAAATCAAATACGGCAATTCAACCATTGAATATTCTTTAGCTTTTGCTGAACGAAAAACCTTGGGTATAAAAGTTTATCCCGATAAATCGGTGCATGTTATTGCACCTATCGGCACAAGTACCGATAAGGTTTCAGAAAAAGTGCATAGCAAAGCTGCATGGGTATTACGCCAACAAGATTTCTTTTTGTCATTTCATCCGATTACCCCACCACGCAGATTTATTAGTGGTGAAACTCATTTGTATTTAGGCAAGCAATACCGCTTAAAGTTAGTTCAGGCTGATAAAGAATCGGTAAAACTTCATGGTGGCAACATCACTATATTCAGCAAGGACAATAGCAATAAGAACCGAATCGAAAAACTATTGAAAGCATGGTTTAAAAATAAGGCAGACCAACATTTCAATAAATTATTTCAAGAGCTGGCACCATTGGCAAAACCTTTTTTTATAGGTACTCCAACACTAAAATACAGGTGGATGGATAAGCGTTGGGGTAGCTGCAGTCAGAAAGGCGAAATACTTTTAAATACTGAATTAATTAAAGCACCTAAGAAATGTATTGAGTATGTGATTATACACGAGCTGTGTCATTTGGCACATTTGAATCACAGTGCAGCATTTTACGAACTGCTTGAAAAGTTATCTCCCAATTGGAGGAAAACAAAATACGAACTAGAGAAACTAATGGTATAAAATATAAATAGAGTACAGAGGAAATGTAGGAAATAGAGGAAATGAATCCTACGTTTCCTACAAATCCTACATCCTAAATTAAAAATTATGGCTACCCCGAATTTGACATTTAACTTGTTAACGTTTACGCACCCAGAAGAAAGTCTAACACTTTGGTTTACCGACCAGGAGCAAGATGGTCTTTGTCGTATTTTTAATACACAAGTACCTTATGAGGTTATTGAAAAATTCGGAGAGCAGGAGCACTACTACACTTCTTTTGAAAAGGAGCAAGATGGACTCTTTGCGGTTACAAAAAACACTGTACCCGATTTTGAATACTTAACAGATGATGACGGTGTAGAATACCGCAAAATGATTGAAAACACAGCGTTCACAAGGTCGGTTTTGCGTAGGTATTACAACAGTTGTATTTATAATTACTTGGTCAGTTTAGGGTATTTCGTCAAACCTAATTTTGTATCTGATATTGAAGTCTGGATTTCAAATGGAGCTTCCGATATTCAATACAATTACTTCGACAAATTCACCCTTCGGGTTCAATTTGCAAGAATAACAGATAAACCCGAATTAGTTATTTCTTCCGATGGCATCTCCAAAGTATTCAAGAAAAGCGTATTGACCTTTCTTTCAACCATACCCGTTGAGTGTTTTAACTGGGTAATGCACGAAAATAGTTTATACAGATACGAAGAGTTACCTGACAAGCCTAAAATGGAACTGGATAAAGTCTTTCCAATTTGGAATTTTGAAATACGCGATGCACTTCAACAGCAAACAGGAAGACCAGACACCACAAATAAATACATTAAGTTTAAATCTAAGATTGAATCATTCTACACCGATGTTATTTGCGGTAATGGGTTTAGAGAGATAATCCCAATCGATTCAAAAAGCTTTATTCCAGTTAAAGTACGAAAAATTGGTTCGGTAAAAGACAAGAGCAACGAACTTCTGTTTTTTAATCAAAAGCCGTATTTAGTTCCATTCTTGGGGATGCAGTATGGACCATACAAAGCAAGCGACTACAGCAACATACAGTTCTTTTACATTTTGCACGAAGACGATAAGAAAATTGCACGTGTCATGCATAAGTATTTGGATGAAGGACTTTATTCATTTAATGGCTTATATCAATTTGCAAAAGTACCTTACAATACGCTCGATAAGTTTAGTATTGTGTTTACAAACAAGAATAATCCAATTGATGAAATTGAAAGGGAGTTAGTAAAACGAGAGTTCAAAAGCAACGTTCATTATATTGCCATTTATTTAAGTCCACACAGCAAAACTCATCCTAGCCGCGAAATAAAATCACTCTACTATCAAGTTAAGGAGCTCTTATTAAAAAGAGATATTACTTCACAAGCCATTGATGTTTCAAAAGTTAAAGTTGCCATGAGCAACAAGATGAAGTTTTTTGATTACAGCCTAAACAACATTGCCATTGCTATTTTGGCTAAACTAAATGGAATTCCCTGGCAGCTAAATACAAAGCTAAAGAATGAATTAATTGTTGGCGTTGGAGCATTTAAGCACGTTGATACTGCCGTACAATATTTGGGTAGTGCATTTAGCTTTTCCAACAATGGTAAGTTTAAACGATTTGAATGTTTCCAGAAAGACCAAACAGATGAACTGGCAGGTTCAATCCTCGACCAGATAAAAGAGTATGTTTCGTTAAACAATCACATAAGCCGTTTAATAATACACTTTTACAAAAACATGAGTAAGAAAGAACTGGAACCCATTGAAAAAGGACTGCACAACCTTGATTTGGATATACCTGTTTTTATCGTTTCCATTAATAAAACCGAATCACGAGACATTGTTGCCTTCGACAACAATTCAAAAGAACTAATGCCATTAAGCGGCACTTACATCAATGTGGGCTACAATCAATACCTTTTATTCAATAATGTAAGATATAGTGTTGATAGTAAAATTGGCAAAATAGACGGGCATCCATTCCCTGTAAAATTATCCATCCGCTGCACACACGAAGAAGAAGCAAAAGACCCTACGGTTGTTCGCGAATTAATAAACCAGGTTTATCAATTCAGCCGCATGTATTGGAAATCCGTAAGGCAGCAAAATTTACCAGTAACAATCAAATATCCTGAAATGGTGGCAGAAATCTTCCCTCATTTTTCAGGTCACGAAATACCCGAGTTCGGAAAAGATAATTTGTGGTTTTTGTAATTTTAGCTATGCCAGTTTATTGAGGTCTATACTAAGGTTATTTTCAATTTGTCTAATTAGGTCATCTTTATTTGAATAAGGACTATAAATCTGTTCGATACTAGCAATATGTTTTTTCAAATCCCTAACATCTTGATATGCCTTTGATTTAGTGTCATCATCAAAAATATCGCTCTTTTCATCACTGGTTAACTCTTTGAAAAATATATACATTATTTTGGGATTAGCTCCCCCTTTAAACCTGCTGTAAGCTTCATCAAATTCCTCTTTTGTGAATTTGCCAACTCTTTCTTTAATTAAACAAATAAAGATTTCGCTCTCGTATACGAGGTCTTTATTAAACTCATCTTGTATTCTAGTCTTGGAAAATGCCTTACTTGATTTTTCCCAAACATTGTACTGTAAATATTTACCTTCCTCTACAAGTGTATCATTTTTCTGAAACAAATAATCTTCAATTTCTTTTCTTTCCTCGTTTAAAGCTCCAGCCGAAGCCACAAAAACTTTTATTTTTTTTATTGGCATATTCTTAGTGTTTATATTTTTTTCAAGAATCTCAATTTTATTCTCAAGTAGGTTAATATTATACAAAAAATCAGACAGTTTTAAATCAAAGACATCATTACTTAACTTAATTCCTTGCTCCTTGGCATTTGCAATCAAATTATCATTACTTACTGCATCTTCCCTATTTGTGATAGCATGCGCAATCACTTTAAGATTCGAAATTAAGTCTTTAATCACATTATTCATTACGCTTGAATTAGGTTGTATTCATACAAACTCAGGAATTTTAGCTCATCATCTTTTAATTCCGTTCTAAGCTTAATTGTATCATCAACATTGTAATTGAAAATTGGAAAAAAGCAAGTTGGGTATTTATCTACAGATTTCAAGATGTTATATATAACTTTGAAAGTATCGGATGAAAAGTTGACTTCATCAACAACTACAATGGGAGCATTTATTTTTATAAGCTCATCGGTAATTTCTTTACCAATATCATCATAGTCAATCTCATTACTTTTCAATTTTGATATCAGTTCCCGTGAAATGCCTAAATAGTTATAGTTATCATTAAACATACTAAGGCATCGAACAAAAAATCCTGAAGGAGTTTCCTCTAACCTTTCTTGAAGCCCCTCTCTTTCATCAGGAAAAACGATAACAACCTCCTTATCATATATATCTGCTTCCTTTAAACACTTCTCAAATTTTGTTGCAAGTAGTGGACTATTTGCTTTAAATAAACTTAGTGAGTCTTGAATTATTGGTGTTTTAGTTCTCCATTTAGGTCGATAGTCTTCATGTTTAAACCCTGCTTCATGGCACATTTGCCACATTTCAAATGATGTGATTTTGTTTGGTATTTCACAATCGATATCCACTAACGGTAGGATATCGTACTTACAAAATTCACACTCCTTATTTTGCAAATTTTTAAAAAACTTTTGTTTAACGCTCTTATAATATGTAACGTCGGTTCCTTCTATATTCAAACCAGCAGCATTTCGGTATTCATTACATGCATGCTCCGTAGCCAAAATACTATGGCAAAGAAAGTTAATGTTTTCAAATCCATTTAATTTATGGATAAAACCTTTTATAGTTTTACCAGTATGAATTAAATCAGTAATAAAAACTACATTATAATTGTTTTTACCATCCAAATTCAATTGCTCTTCAAATAGCTTATATTCCTCCTCTTTTCGTAAATTAAATGCTCCGAGGTAATTCCCAAACCTATTCTTCATTGTTTCGGACAATAAAGTATCATTCAGTGAAGCAATTGAATCTCTCAACCAAGGAGAATCAGCACTGTCAAATACCAGATAGTTTATCTCACCCAGCTTCTGTCTAACTTCAAGAATTTTATTCATCAGCAAGTTGAATAGTATTACATTGTCATTGTTACTGGTTTCATAGAAAAACAATTGACATGAAGAGTGCCGACCTTCTCTTAAAATCTTAAAATGATTTATTTTCCGTATTAATCTTGATAGAAATATATCAACAAAGGATGTAGAAATATCTTGAGTGAACTCATAAATCTCTTTATCATAAACAACATCAAGTTTTTGCTCTTGAAGGATATTCCCTTTAGTATCTATAACTAGTGCTTTTTTCAGAAAGCCTGTTTTGCGATGCAAAGCGTATAGATTATTATAAACATTATTGTATTTCTCAATTGAGTTTACAACAATTACAAAATAAGGAGCTTCTCTGGTTTCTTCACTTTCTGTTTCAGCTATTTCAACAAGCTTTCGAAAAACATCAGGGTAAAACTTATCGCTATACGCTTGCTTCATATCAATAAACAACAATTTGTTATTTATTGTGTCAATTTCATAATCATCTTTCTTTAATTGAAATTTCTGTGCAAGAACTGAAGAGTTGCTAGCTGCAGCATCATCTGCAACTTCAATTATTTCACACAATTGATTATGGTCGTAATATTCAAGTTCAATATTATATTTTTGAACTAAATAGGTTGTAATTTTTTGAATTATCTCGTCAGCAACGGTATAGCTAAAGGAAACTCCGAATCGAAACAAAAACGGGTATAATTTGTACATAAATCAATCATTAATTCTGCGGAATTTGCACGGTTATCATATTTCCGTGAAATTTAGGTAAAGTATCATATTTCTCTACCTTCACACGATAAACAGCTTGTATAACTTTTTCAATTTCACTAACATCATCACTGTCTTCAAATGCATTGTATTCAATTACCTCGTAATTAGGATATGCTTTCTTAAACAGTTTTGGCATGCTGGAATACTGATTTACCGCTTTTTTAATGTTGACAAAATATTCTCCAGTCCTTACTCTTACTTCTCCTCCAAAAATATTTACTGCTGTATTTAATAAATATGAAAGTCCTCGTCCAACAGCTATTACGTTGTCACTAGTTCCGTCATTTTCTGTACTTAATACACCATCTTTGTAGTCATTGCCATTTGGGTCTCTTGTTATTCCAGGGAAAAAAGATGCCAATAAAATAAACCAATCTTCTTTCTTGTAATCAATTACTCCATTGATTTCAGGCACCTCATTAGAAAAATAAAAATTAAAACTATCCGCTGTCCGCTTTCCTGGTTTACTTTTTTCTTTGTCCATACAAAAGCAAAAGTGAGGGTCAGTGTCAAATTCATTTTTATCTTTTATACTATTCCCTTTTTGTAATTCTGCTTTCAAAGTATTAAGAATACTATCTCCATTATCCCAAATAGTTAATATGTACTGATTATCTTCTTTAATGCAGTTAACAGTTAACCTATCAGATTGTGGGTGTCTGATTGAATTCGTGATGCTTTCATATATAACATTACGTGATATGTTATCGCCAACATAAACTCCCGCAGGTATATTTTTTTGAATAATTGAAACGATGGGTTGACCTTCAGTCCACTTTTTAGGCTCTTCCTTTAGTGTGAAAAGCTTTTCCTCTAGTGTTTTAAATTTTAAAGCGGTTAAAGGATAATAGCCTTTTCTTTCGTGATATTGAATCTTTTCATCCTCGCTAGCAAATTTATTATCATTAAAATAATCAGTTTGCTTGAAGTTAATAGGAAGTTCTTTGACATAATCAATTGGCTCTAGTCCCGTACACTCATTTATTACCTCAAATAGTCTGAATGTTTTTATAAAGTTTCGGGCATTCCAATCTTTCGGATATACTAAATAGGTATACTTTCCTGATTCATAACGTCCAACGATTAATACAAACAAGTAAACAAGAGCCTCCACTCTGAGATGTGTCGCACCCCGCAAATTTATTTCAATTTGCTCCAGCGAATCTTCACTTTCCTGAAAGAGGGATATTAAATCCTTTTCTAGGCTACCTACTGTAATATATCCTGATAATTCTATTTTTTTCATTTTCCCGAAACGAAAACGGAGTGCAAAGATAATCACTTAACTCTGAATTAAAAACTGTTACCTAATCTTTTTAAAGAAATATTCTCTATTCAAGGAAGGAAAAACGGTGTTCGTCCGTCTCCTTCGGCAAGGTCAGTGCCAGCCCGTTCAGCACTTTTTTATTCACTCCAATTTTTAATGGTATAAAAAAGAGCTAAACCCCCTGCGGGTTCGCTATCGCTCAGGCTGTCACAGCTCTTGCAGCTCAGTCGTTGTCCTCACGGCAGCCTACTCTGTGCTGTAAGCCACTTCACTACATTACACCTGCACTGCGCTCAGAGCTTCGTACCTCAACTACTTCGCTCCGTTACGGTTTCATTCCGTTCAGTCGCTCACAGCCCATCGGCTGCCAGTGTTTGGCTCGCCTGCGGGTCGCTGCGGGCTACGGCTGAATTGTTTTATTTGCCTCCGCTTCGCTCTGGCTATTAAAGCGGTAGCCTTGTGTAGTTCAGTTCCACAAAGTTTTTAAATTGTTTATTTTTTAATGGTAAAAACTTTGTTCCACTTCCTACATATGCTGCAAAAGGTTATCGTATCCTCAATCCATCTCTTTGCACCACCCTTGCTCCACTCGCAGGCGGCTCGCGATGCTTGGTCAGTGTCCGCAACCCATTCCGCTATCGCTCCATTCATTGCAGCCACCGCCCAGCCGTCTGGCTCAAGGCTGTTTTTTCCTGTGTAGTATTTCTTCCAACCCACAGTCCGACCGATGTTGACGAAGTTAAATAAATTGAAAGAATCCTTCCCGAAGTCCACGTGCTTGCAGCACATTCATTCCACTCATTTATTCATTCCTCCTACCTCGTCATTCCTGCATTCGTTTCATTCATAAGCTTCAGCACCCCACGCAAAAGTGTCTCATTCACTCATTCCGCTCAGGTTATCACCTGTGCTGCATTCCTTCAATCCCCACATTTGCTTTTCCGACGCACTCCCAAATTGACGACCTGACAAAAAAGAAAGTTTCGAATATAACCCACCGCATTAATTGTACGCTTATTCAAAGCTAAGCCACGGGTCTGAAATCATCCAAAAGACTACGGCATAAAGCCGCTTCGCTTTTTATTCCGTTTCCTTTTATCTGTTTCATCCCCTACTCTTTTTGGATGCCTAAGCGTTCAGTTAAGCCTCCCTATGTACAGATGCTAACATCCGACTGATTGACATAGCAAAATGATGCAAGACGATGTATAGAAACCCGTAAAACACCGATAGCCTGATTATTGCAATATATTGAAGCAAAGACAAGGTTCTGGACGTGTCAACTCCGTACCAAGTCCGAGTTAAAAGCATATTGTTTCATTAAATACTTAGTAAAATGGGTAAAATTAATCAAGGTATCTTAGGAGGTTTCAGCGGTAAGGTTGGAAACGTTATCGGGGGAAACTGGAAAGGGATTGATTACATGAGGGTAAAACCTGCAAATGTGGCTAATCCCCAAACTGAAGGTCAAGTTGACCAGCGAACTAAATTCTCTACTGTATTGCAATTCTTGCAACCATTGAAAGACTTTGTAAAAGTTGGTTACAAGAACTACGCAATTAAAATGACTCAGTTTAACAGTGCGATGTCTTACATCCTGAAAAACGCTGTTACTGGTGCTTATCCAAATTTCACAGTTGATTATGCCAGTGCATTACTCAGCCGTGGTTCTTTGGCTGGTGTTTTAAATGGTGCTGCCGCTTCATCCACTGCAGGTTCAGTTGAATTTACCTGGGGAGATAATACTTCCGAGAGTAATGCAAGCGCAACCGATAAGGCGATGATTTTAGCTTACAACAGTACAAAAGGTGAAGCCATCTTTGTAACTGATGGAGCAGCACGAAGCGCAGGTTCTCAAAGCTTAACCGTTCCTGATGATTTTTCAGGAGATTCAGTTGAATGTTTTATCGCTTTCATTAGCGAAGATGGTTTATCTGTAGTAAACAGTAAGTATGTTGGTTCGGTTACTGTGGCGTAAACAGATTTATTTCGGATTTCTTTTAAAACCGCTTCATTTGAGGCGGTTTTTTAATGCCTTTTTCTCAAATGAACATCTCTTCCAAAATCAAATATTATTGGCTCAGAAGTCAAATTTCGTATATTTACCAACGGGAGAAATTACGGGCGAGATGTCGACTTATCACTTTCTATCCTATATTTTCCTAGAGCTTAAAAATTCCTGTTGCTAATTTGTTGCTACAGTAGGTTAATTAACTGATATTCATATACTGAAAAGATATTGTATTGATAAATACAACTTTAACCTTGTATTTATCTGTTTTACTGCAATTAGAAAATTCTGTATCGGAAAGCAAATAACACCCAACATATAGGATTTTAACACATCACAAACGTACCAAACTGACTCGCAAATCCAATTTTTCTTAAGAGAAAAGACAGTTAGTAAGTTAAGTATCAACTCACCAGAACAATGCTATGCCTCCTTTCAGTGAAACCGTGTTTTATCTTGCTTTCAATGCTTATAACTTCTATCTAACTAAAAAGCACCCCCCTAATTCTTAAACAGTTATAAAAAACCACAAACCTTCCCCCTTCGCCAAGGGGGAAGTCCATTAGTTTATTGAATATTGTGCTATTGCGCATGGAATACTAAGTTCTAATACATAATACGGGTTAAAGTAATTTCACTGCAAGACCTATAAACCTTTTGTGATTCACGTGTCATTTCGTACCTTCAAATCTTTGTGAGCAACAATTATATGGAGAAATTCATTTTACTACCTAAGTACAATAAATCATATCTGTACAGATTGTTTTAAAAGAATAGTAATCAATCAGTACTAATTGCGAATATAACCTGCCGATGAAAAATATTATTACCCTTCGCCACCACCTGCATCAACACCCTGAGCTTTCAAATCAGGAAAAGGAAACTGCAGCCACAATTTCCTCATTTATGCAAAACTTAACACCTGACGAGATTTTTGATACTGGTAAAACAGGCAAAATCTTTCTTTTTAAAGGAACTGAACCAGGCCCTACAGTACTTTTCCGGGCTGAATTAGATGCTTTGCCTATTCAGGAGAACAACAAACTACCTTACCTGTCGAAAAAAGCAGGTGTGGCACATTTATGCGGCCACGATGGACACATGGCTATTCTGGCAGGTCTGGCTCAAAATATAGCTCATCAACGCCCTGTTAAAGGCAAGGTTGGTTTATTATTTCAACCCGCAGAAGAAGTAGAACAGGGGGCTTATGACGTGGTACAAAGTAAATCTTTTAAGCAGTTGAATCCCGATTACCTGTTTGCCTTGCATAATATTCCCGGTAATCCCTTACACCAGGTTATTATTAAAGAAGGTAGTTTTTCGGCCGCCTCTAAAGGCATGACTGTAAAACTAACAGGCCAAACATCGCATGCTGCCGAACCAGAAAATGGGCTTAATCCAGATACCGCCATTGCTCGTATCATCGATTCCTTGCACCAGGTTTGCAAACAGCATGAACGTTTTACGAGCCTGGTATTATTGACCATCATACATCTCCGGCTTGGAGAAAAGTCTTTCGGAACCTCTCCTGGTGAGGCCGAAATATGCATTACCTTACGTGCTTATGAAAATAGAGACATGGAAATTCTGACACAAGATGCAACAGAAAGGATTGAAAAAATAGCAAGAGATGAAAAGCTACAATGTAAAATCAGTTTTTCAGAAGTATTTCCGGCAACTATTAATGATCCTGATTGTGTAGCAATGATTCGAAAATCGGCTGAAATGAATGACCTGCCAGTTTTTCAACGGCAAGAACCTTTTAAATGGTCGGAAGATTTTAGCTATTATACAAAACAGTACAAAGGCGGTTTCTTTGGATTGGGCTCAGGTATCAACCAGCCCGCCTTACACAACCCTGACTTTGACTTCCCCGATGAATTGTTGAATACCGGTATTAATCTCTTTACATCCATTTATAAAAACCTAAACTTCTAG
The DNA here is from genome assembly GCF_982718395.1 of Carboxylicivirga sp. Taxonomy (NCBI): domain Bacteria; kingdom Pseudomonadati; phylum Bacteroidota; class Bacteroidia; order Marinilabiliales; family Marinilabiliaceae; genus Carboxylicivirga; species Carboxylicivirga sp. The sequence continues at coordinate 6,920 of NZ_CEXQWX010000043.1, read as the reverse complement.
TACCATGAATAAAGCTTCGTTAATGACTCTGGATGCAAAAGCAGTTAAAAACAACATACAGTTTCTAAAAAGGAAAATCGGAACCAAAGTCAGATTATCATCGGTGGTTAAAGCAAATGCCTACGGCCATGGCATTGAGCATCTAACACCTGTTCTGGAAGAAGCCGGGATCGATCACTTTTCAGTTTTCAGCTTTGACGAAGCGCTGCGGGTGCGTAAGAGTACTCACTTACATCCAACCATACTTATTATGGGGTGGATTGCCAATGACGATATAAAACAAGCTATATCCCTGGGCTTTGAATTTTTTGTTTTCTCCCTTGAACGGCTGCAATTAGCCAGGCAGGCTGCTGAAGAGCTAAACATACCGGCAAAAGTACATCTTGAAGCCGAAACCGGTATGAATCGTTCCGGCTTAAACAAATCGGAACTTAAGCAAGCACTCCAAATGATCAAGGCCAATACTAAACAATTTGAACTGCTTGGCTTTTGTACGCACTTATCCGGTGCCGAAAGCATCTCAAATCATATGCGTATTCAGAAGCAGTTAAAGCAATATAACAAGATGCTCGATATGCTGAAAAAGGCCCAATTAATACCTCAATACAAGCATGTGGCCAATTCAGCCGCCACATTTGTTTTTCCTAAAGCCCGGTTTGATTTGGTTCGCATTGGCATCATGCAATACGGGTTTTGGTCGAGTGCCGAAACCTTTATCCATTACACACAAAACAAAAAACTTAAAGATGATCCCTTACAACGCATCCTTAGTTGGAAAAGTAAAGTAATGTCAATAAAAACCGTTAAAACCGGTGAATTTATTGGCTATGGAATCTACTACCTGGCACAATCGGATATTCAAACGGCACTGGTGCCCATTGGATATGCCAGTGGCTACAGCCGTTCACTTAGTAATAAAGGCCGTGTACTGATTAATGGTCATCGCTGCAGCGTTATCGGACTTGTTAATATGAATATGATTATAGCAGATATAACCAATGTACCTAATGTTTCAGAAGGCGATGAGGTGGTCATAATTGGCAAACAGGGCGAATTAGAAATTAAGGTTTCGGCATTTAGTAACATTAGTGATGAACTCAACTATGAAATACTTGCACATCTCCCCGTTGATATTGAACGACGAGTAATTTAAATATGCTCTGCGAACAGGTTTAAAAGCTATTTATAAGGATATTGAAAAACTAACTATGCAAAACATCTATCAACGCTTACTACAGCTAATTGAAAAAGGGGAACCGATAATTCTGGGAACACTAATCGACAAACACGGTTCAGCACCCCAAGTACCTGGTGCCTCTGCCATATTTAATACAAATGGATTGCTTCAAGGAACTTTAGGCGGAGGTATCCTTGAAGCTGAAGCTGAAAAGCTGGCAATGAAAGAAAACGGTGGGAATAATTTACTACGTACCGTTCAGTATAATGCGAAAATCAATGATGATGCCGGAGCCATTTGTGGCGGGCAGGCCAGTTTTATTCTTGACTTCTCACCTGAGATTCACGCCAAAGTATTTTCGCAAATGGATCATTCACTAAAGAATGGTCAATCAGGATGTTTAATCACATTTGTCGATAATGAACAGCATATTAAGCGCTATTGGTTGCAAGAGAAAGAGCAGCTTAGTGAAGAACTGATCCCTTATCGTCATTATATCATAAAATGTCATCAGAATCAACCAGTGGGGACTTATCAGTTGGAGCAAGGGTTTTTATTGGTTGAACGATTACAGCCTGCTCCACGGCTAATCATCATTGGCGGCGGCCATATTGGTCAGGCTCTGTGTCATATTGGACATCTTCTTGATTTTGAAGTGACAGTTTTGGATAACCGACCTTATTATGCCAAAGATTCAATGTTTCCGGATGCGCAGCAACTGATAATTGGTGATTTAAACGAAAATATCAAAGCACTGCACTTGCGGCCTGATTCATATGTGGTAATTGTTACCCAGGGACACAAAACAGATTATGCGTCTCTGCTGACAACTCTTCAGACTGATGCAGGATACATCGGTATGATTGGCAGTAAACGAAAAGTAAAACTTATCAAAGAAGATTTACTACAGAATCAACTGGCAACGGAATCTGAATTAGATACCATCTATTCGCCCATTGGTTTAGATATCGGGGCCAAGTCAGTGCAGGAGATCGCCATCAGTATAGCAGCAGAGTTAGTACAGGTACGTCATAAGCAAAAGTCGCTTAATGATGTGGCAATGATCATTTTAGGTGCCGGGAAGAGCACTCGTATGAAAAAGGTGAAAATGCTTTTACCTTTTGGCAATCAAACGATTATTGAAACTGTAGTAAAAACTGCATTAAATTCAAAAGTTACTCACACGATTGTGGTTACAGGCGCCAATGCTGAACAAATTACACAACAGGTGAAGCACTTACCGGTTGATGTGACTTTTAATCGTGATTATGAGGAAGGCATGCTCTCTTCCGTACAATGCGGCATTAATAGTGCCAATGGTTTTGACGCTTTTCTTGTTTTACCTGGCGATCAGCCATTTATTCAATCTGCAACGGTAAATCATCTGATCGATGCCTATCGGAAAAATGATAAAGGGTTGGTGGTTCCGACCTATAATGGTAAAAAGGGACATCCGGTATTAATCAATCATAAATACAAAGCACAAATCAATCAGTTGGATCCAAACATCGGTTTGAGACAACTCTTTCATGAAAATGCAGATGATATCTTATACCTTGAAATTAATTCGGATGAGGTTGTAATTGACTTGGATAATCAGGAAGATTACAAAGGTGCACTGGAGCGTTTAAGACCGCCAGCTAAAAGTTAGATTTATCCTGAGTTTATTTTCAGTAATTGTATAATAATCATGCGGCAGATACTGGCCTGTTAAGTAGTTAAATATTAACTTTATATATTCATTTTCCTGCGAACAAAAAGGCATATGATTCTTAAACGGATTAATTATTTAATATTGATGGTAGTATTTGCATTAGCTGGTTTTGTATACCATCAACATTCCTCTGAAAAAATGATTAATCAGTTAGATGCCATTTTTGCATGTGATCAGTTTAAAGTCACGATTCCGCATCATGGCGGTTATGCTGCTACTACCTTTGGTAAAGGCATATTGCGTATACATCTTCAGACAAAGGACTCTACTTATCAGCTCCGTTATAAAGATGCCATTGATCGGCGAAAGTTGGAGTTTATCATTGATAAAGAAGAATACTGCCAGCTGAAGAACTTATTTGCAAAACTGATTGAAATTCATAACCCAACAAAGAAACTTTCGGGTAACTGCCTGACAATTGATCACAATTATATATTGGAAACAAATCATCAAAAATTGGTAATTAAACCAGACAAAGATCTTTCAGAGTCTAATTGCCTGATGAACTGGCTCTATAGTAAAGAACTGAATAATTAACTATCTTAGTTGATTATCACAAGCTGTAAACTTTAAAACGACTGCTATATGGAACAAATTGCATTCACCCTTAACAATAAAGCCGTTAAGGTGGAAACCAATTCCAATGATATTTTATTATGGGTTTTGCGTACTAAACTAGGTTTAACCGGAACGAAATACGGATGCGGTATCGGATTCTGTGGCTCCTGTACCATCCTGGTTGATGGCGAAGCTATGCGCTCGTGTGGTATGGCTGTTAGTGAAGTGGCTGGCAAAAAAGTAACAACCATTGAAGGCTTAGCCCTTGGAGAGGATTTGCATCCCGTTCAAAAGTCATTCGTCATGCATGATGCACAACAGTGTGGTTATTGCACACCCGGTATGATAATGAATGCAGTGGGATTATTGAATAATAATCCAGATCCGAGTAGAGAAGAAATAATAGAAGGGATGAATGATAATCTGTGCAGATGTGGATCTTATGGCAGAATCGCAGATGCTGTTGAATCGGCCGCTAAACAAATGAATGGAGGAAACAACAAATGAGAGAAGATCAGATAAACAAACTCTATTTTGGCGATGTTGATCATCCCGTTCGAAGTATGGATCGCCGTAACTTTATAAAGAAGCTGGGCGGCGGATTAATCATTGTATTTTCTCTAAATGCATGTATGTTTAAATCAAGGTCGGAAAACGACCACGATAAACGAAGTGATGAGGAACTAGACCTCAATGCTTATTTGAGAATAAAGGAAGATGGAACGGTAGATTGTTATACCGGTAAGATAGAAATGGGGCAGGGAATTATTACTTCTTTAGCCCAGGTGCTATCAGAAGAGCTTGAAGTACCAGTGAATACCATCAACATGGTGATGGGCGATACCGAGCTATGTCCTTATGATGCCGGTACATGGGGTTCGCTTACTACACGTTTTTTCGATCCACTTTTACGTGCAGCAGCTGCTGAAGCCAAAGCCGAATTGCTTAAGATGGCAGCTACACAATTAGAATGTAGTGCAAATGAATTAATGAATAAAGGAGGTTTGGTTGTTTCAAAAACCAACTCTGATCTTCAAATCATTTACGCCGAACTAACAAAGGGAAAGAAGATTGTTAAAACCATCAGCTCACCGCCAATTCTAAAGAAAGCCAGTGATTTTAAAACAATCGGTCAACCTGTAATCAGCACTGATGCCATTAAAAAGGTAACAGGGCAAGCAGTTTATACCTCAGATATTCAGTTGCCAGGCATGTTGTATGCATATATAAAACGGCCACCGGCACATGGTGCAAAATTAAAATCTGTTGATGTATCACGTGCCGAAAGTTTAAAGGGCATAACCATTATTAATGAAGATGGATTAATTGCTGCGTTGCATGAAGATCCGTTAATGGCAGAGGAAGCAGTTGTTAAAATAAAGGCCCAATGGGATCTGCCGGAGGCTAAAGCTAACACCGAAAGTATTTTTGATCATATACTGGAAACAGCTGATTCCAGCAAAACAACTGAAAAAAATGGAAGTCTCTCTAAAGGATTCAAAGAATCCGATCATGTTATAGAAGCGACTTATTTAGATGGTTACAAAGCCCATGCATCTATCGAGACACATGCCGCTACAGCCCATTTTGAAGGAGATACATTGGTGATGTGGGCTTCATCACAAACACCTTTTGGTACACGGGAAGCGGTGGCCAATGCATTGGACATGCCATTGGATAAGGTGCATATTAAGCAAATATTTATCGGTGGCGGTTTTGGTGGAAAAATCTATAACCAGCAGGCGATTGAATGTGCCAAACTGGCAAAGATCAGTGGAAAACCGGTGCAAGTGGCCTGGTCGCGCAGCGAAGAGTTTATGTATGATTGGTTCCGTCCGGCAGCGGTTGTAAAAGTTAAAGCAGGTTTTAAAGACAATGGCAAACTAAATTCGTGGAGTTTTGATGTTTTTTGTGCAGGAGCCAGGGGAACAAAAGATTTTTATAATATCCCGAATATTAAAACGCAAATTTTTAACGGTAAAGGGGTACATCCTTTTGCAACAGGAGCATGGCGTGCACCGGGAAACAATACCACTACTTTCGCCAGGGAATCACATATTGATGATATGGCTAAGCATGTTGGCATTGATCCGGTTGAATTCAGGTTACTAAATATTGAAGATCAGAAAATAAAAAGAACCATTCAACTGGCAAAGGATACCTTTGATTATAAAACAGCCAGTACCGGTACCAATCGTGGTTGTGGTATGGCTATTGGCACAGATGCAGGTACTATTGTTGTGTTATTGGCCGAAGTAGAGGTGGATCCTGCAACCGGAAAGGTGACACCATTGAGAATGGTTTGTGCCCAGGATATGGGACAGGTGGTTAATCCACATGGTGCAACTGTTCAGACCGAAGGTGGTTTAACCATGGGCTTAGGCTATGCTTTATACGAGGATATTGAGTTTAACTGGGGCGCTGTCGAAACCCAGAATTTTGACACTTATGAAATAACCAAATTTGCAGTAACACCACCGATTGAATGTGTCTTTGTGGAAGATATGGATTCACCGCCACAAGGAGGTGGTGAGCCAGCCATTGTCACAGTCGGCGGAGCAATTGCCAACGCGGTCTTTCATGCTTGTGGCGCCCGCGTGAAGCAGATGCCTATAACGCCGAAACGGATTCTAGAGATCTTAAAATGAAAATATTAAAAAAAGAGAGGCTGTCCAAAAGAATTTACTATAACAGAAAACTTACAAATTGTAAATATTAATCGTTGATCACCTCACCTCAATCCTCTCCTAAAGGAGAGGAAGTGCTCAATAAATGAGTGTTAGTGCGCTGATTAAGAGCTTATAAATATCGAACAGCTCTATTCCTTCTCCTTGAGGAGAAGGTCAGGATGAGGTGGTTAAGTAATAAATCGTAAGTTATCTAATTTTAAATGCTTGTTTTTGGACAGCCTCCTTTTTGATACTATTTGAAGAAACAGGCTTGCAATTACACTAGTGCATATATGGCACCCGTTCCGACCAAGCACACATTAGCATACTTAAGGTTTGAGCTTAGTTAATAACATTCTGAAAAAATTCAATTCGACTTGTCCTGCATGATAAAATGGGATACTGACTTATTGTTTTTCAAACTGTTTCGTCTCATAACTTTACAATTCTGTTGCAATCTTCATTATTTAAAAAAAGATTCATAGCAATCGTAACACATATTCACCCTAATGGTTTCACCAGCCAAAAACCTCCGGGCGCGCCACTGAAGCACTCCATCAGCATCAATTCTTTCACTTGGCAATGTTTGTACAGGTATTGTATTCGGCCTGGTTTTAAACGGTTTGTCACCATGAATTCCAATAAATACATCGTCCAATGGAAGATCACCTGGTAAAGCAATCATATTCACTACATGCGCCCTTTTTCCACTTGGAGCTTCATTCTCCAGGTTATAGCTAAAGGCTGAGCTTTGAATTCAAGGTTAAGTGTTACTTTCCCCTTATAGTGGTTCTGTAGTTTT